>NZ_JBQKUP010000029.1:0-288195 GCF_052156535.1 Nitrospira sp. T9 | reverse complement strand
AAGAAGTAATGGAGGATCATGTGCATATATTTCTTTCGGTCCCCCCATGCTATAGTCCTGCCCAGGTAGCGCAGAGGTTGAAAAGTATTTCGGCCCGCAAAGTTTTCCAGGAGTTTCCCGAGGTGAAGCAGCAATTGTGGGGTGGGGAATTGTGGAACGATGGTTATTTTGTCCGAAGTGTAGGGGACCAAGTAACGGCAGAGGTGATTCGTCGGTATATCACGCATCAACATGATCCCAAACAACTGAAATTAGATTTCTAAATCTTAAATGCCTCCCAGCTTGCTGGGGGGTTCTTTACTCTTTCTGATTGGCTATCCATCGTAAAATGACTTGAGAACCTAAAATTTCGCCAATGATAAATCCACCAATCCCTCCAACGATAAGCAGCATAATTCTTACCCACTCAGGGGCAGAGGCAAAGAAAATTTGAAAAATTTGCATGGTAGCCACGATCATCGCTATCCAAATAAAAAGTGAAGTCGTTATAAACAAAAAATATTTTGAGCCGGGCAAATAAAGTATCTGTTTACAGTGTCGGCACCTTACAAAACTCTCTGGTGAGGCCATCATCTGAAAAACCAGAAAATTACCGAAGGGGCTACCACAAGATGGGCAAAACGCTTTCCTTAAAGGCGACTTCATTGTTTGCTATCTCCCGCCCCTTCTTCAATTCCCATTACATATTGTTGAGAGAGGTTAGGGTGTCAAAAGAAAAACATGTTGTAGAATAACAGGCCGGCCTTTTAGTCAATACAATCATGGTGTTTGAACGATTTATGGGGAATATGGAATTCCTGCATAGGTTTCACTGCGGAAGTTCTGATTTCCCAGAAAAAATGCTGTGACCGACAGACATTCCATACCGAACGGCAAATAGCCGGCATAACCGAGGATCGGCATTTCCCCCATCGGGAGTGCGTGGACGTAGGGAATTGAATATTCCCAATGGACCAGGCTGTGGGCATTCCACAATTCCCAAAAGTCTCCACAGACCAGAGCTGCCAGAGCGGAAAGAACCACGGGACTCCAGTTTCCTTTGGTCAATGGGGAGAGTATGGTTGGAACCCTCCGTATTATTTGTATGCCTAACATGATCAGAAGCGGGCTCACCCAGAGAAGAGAAAACAGCAGCGTGGGCCAGATCCCAATCATCAGAAGCCCGAAACAACCAAGGCTGAACATCAGCCATCCGGTGTTCGGGGCATTCACTGAGGAGATGGCCAGCCAATTTTCAAATGGTCCCCTTATCCAGGAAATGGAAGACAGGTATTCATAGGTACCCAGAACGGCGGGTAGAACCGTCGAAAATGAAAGAGTGAACCAGGCATAGGTCAGAGGCGATGAGGTTGATGCCAGGCCCACATAGTGCCAGTTTTGTACATATTGATTAAGGTATTCGAACATCCACCAGAAGCCCGCGCTGAGGAGAAAGAGTTTGAAAAGATAAGCGGGCTGATTGGTGATCATGCACCTGCCGGTTTGAGAAAAGCTTAAGGCGTTGATGACCACGATGTAGCCGAGCCAGAGCAGGGGGAACGTGTAGGGTTGCCATTCTAGGAACCAGGAAAAACGCGTCCAGGAGAGGATTGAAGCGAAAGTCGTCCATACTACGGCCATCCAACCCCACCAGGGAAACCGTTTGCCGGAAGTGGGAGGAAATGTGTTGTGACGCACGCCTGTGCTCAAACGCAAAAGAAAAGGTGTCAGCGTTCCAAGAATGATCAGGGTCGACAGTCCAAATATGGGCCAGGAAAGAGAGGCGTATCCCGGCTGTAGGGGAATGGGTAAAAGAGTCAAATCGTGGGGAAGAGCCTGGCCAGATAAGACCATACCCAGAGGAGGCAGCCCAAGAAGCAAAAAAATAAAGATGGTGCCGTTGATGACCCTTGTGGAAGACATGGGGGTGTAATAAAGATATCTGCGTGTAGCGATTACAAGCACAGATGAAGCCTTGGTTCAGCTTAAACCAGACCGGCCTCCGGAGCCAACGGTAAAGAATCTGAGTCAAGATGGAATAGTCTTGGTTGGACCCGGCTGAATTCTTTTACCGCCTTTCCAGCCCGCACTTCCAGCATGTGGTGAATTCTTTTTGATGCAATTCCCCGCATCCGGAGCAGGTCCATTGTGTTGTTTCAAGAGGTTTAGCCTGCTCCCAGTCTTTGAGTAAAGTCCGGGCGCGTTCAAAGTCCTCGTCTTTCAGCACCCACAATTCGGGGAAAACTTCAACAAATGGGACTTCCCCTCCCAGCATCGCTGAGCGTTGGTTCTTGATCGTGGCCGGTATCCGGGCCTGATCCAACAGTTCCTTTCGGGATTCCACGTCGATGAGGCTTTGCGAGACGTACAGTTTTTTCATGGTTCCATTATATGCCTGGGGTTATCAATAATGAGTGAGTGGGGATTTGCGAGCATTCAAATTTAGGAATTTATTCGTTCTTTGGATGAGGGATAAATTCAAAAAGATAGATTCCACGAAAACCGGCACTAGCAAAGCAAAGGCCTATGGGGATTTCACCCTATGCTATAGGTCCATCCACTCGAATAAGTGCAGTCATTTTTCCATTGGAAAATTCCCACACCCGGATCCCCCATCCCCGGCTCCCAAGACCACCCACAGGCCCGTCGGATCAATGGCACAGCTCGTAACCCAGTTCGTATGGCCCTCCAGCGTCCCTCCTTGGGCCGGATCAGACAGATTCGGCATCGGCCACAGCGACTTGAGATGCGGAAAATCAAATGTTTTTTCAATCCGCTTCGTTTCCTCCTGTAAGAGTGGTTCTCTTGTACCCGGCTTAACAGCGTTGTGTGTACCCCTTCCCAAAATGGTTGTCTAACTAAGAGATGTGCCGATTGCGGAATCAACCGTTGCAGACGTTGGAGACCTTGGTCCTGTTCAGCATCCTGTACGGTGCTCTTGATATCTCCTTCAAAAAGATAAGGAGCTTTTCCAGGCAGGCCTTATCCCGATGGCTATAACTCACAAAGATGAGATCGCGTGTCCCCTGCGGCATAGAAGGTCAGAGAAAAACATTGAAGGGATTGAAACGGTGAACAAGCTGTGGAAGGCAGATTACCGTGAAGGACGAAAATTCACAACATTTAGGAAGAAGTTTGTGAGGGAAAAAGGGAGGCCGATAAATGGCAGTTAGAGTATAGACTCTCCTCCAGTCATACTGCTTTACCTAATGCCCCAACGAATCTGATAAGACAAATCATAACCCCAATCATTGTGTGTCCCTCCCAATACCGATCCGCTGAACGAAATACGATAGAGCCCACTTTCTTGAATGGGAAATGTTATTGTGCCTCTCCCGGATTGAGAAACCATCTTATGGTAGGGCGTGTCCCCAGATGGCACAGTTCCAATTTTATACAGGTTGATGACGAGGGACCCTTTGTGTATCACCGTCTCATACTCAGCGAAAAAATCCTGGCCTTTTACAAAATAAAATGTGTTAAGGCCCCAGGAATAGCCTGATTGAGTATTTGTAAGTCCGTTTCCATTGATGTTACGAGATTCATAGCCCAAGGTCTCCATTATGCCGGTGGCCAACGCCAAAACCATCCCAACTACTAACATGAACAAAACTACAAATCCGCCGAACACGACTTTTCCAGAAATTTGGTTTTGCTTTTCTAGAACAATATTTTCCATATTTATGCCATTTTGAAGTTGGTCTGCCTTTTTCCCATGTCAGATTCCCTGGCTTTTAGGAATTATCGGCCCCATCCCCTACATCCTTAATCTCCACACGGCAATGCCTATGCGGTTCCGGACCAAGGGGGTGGGCGAGGGGACTATCCCGTGATTGCTTGGTTCAGAGCCGAGGGAGGGTCGTGAAGACCAAGAATTTGATGGGTTGGGTTTGAACGGGGCAGGCGACAGCCCTACGATTCTGAATAAAATACGAATGGCACCCCGATAGTCATGACAAAGAGGGCCCACAGGATTTTGAAAATGAAAGGCTTGGGGATACGGTATGGGTGGAGACCTGTGACCTGGACAGGTCCCCTCCACCGAACCAGGCCAGGCCGCTAGCCAAGGAACCCATGATATTGTGCGGGTTCTGTATGTGATGGACTTTCGGATGGGGGCCGTGCATATGGGTGAACAGCATTATGTCACCTATTACCGCAAATCCGGGTAACAGTGTCCGCCGGAACAGGTGAATGAGGTATAAACGTGGCGGGAGTTGTTGCTCTTGCTTATGCACTGTAAAGTTGGAAGAACAACAAAATATTTTGTGTAGATTTCTTCCCGAGCATCAATCATCCCCGTTCGTACCGTGGAACACCATGAGGTCTTTATCAATGTCAAATCCCCACAGGAGGTGGTCCCGAGGTCCCCAGTGTCTATTTCTCTTTATAAGCCAGTCGCAGCAAATCCCGTCCCTATCTTTGTCCTGGATACGTGTATGGACTTAGAGGTGTTACACCTCAATCCCATATTCTTTGATTTTATATTGGAGCGATCTCACACTAATCCCAAGGAGTTTTGCAGCCTGTTCACGATGATGGGTAACTTCCACGAGGGTTCGGCGGATGACTTCCCGTTCAATGTCTTCGAGAGGAGTTCCAAGGGAGATCACCATCCTGCTTCCGGGATTGACACTCGTTCGAATTTCTTCTGGAAGATGATCGGGCTGAATAGCGTGCTCCTTCACCGTCACGACCAGACGTTCAATAACATTCCGGAGTTGACGGATATTACCCGGCCATTGGTACTGAACCAGAAACCTCATGGAGGCGGGAGAGAGGGTTTTAAGGGAAATTCGGTGCTTCCGGGCAAATTCCTTAAGAAAAAAGTCGAGCAGAACGGGAATATCCTCACGACGCTCTCTCAAGGGTGGGAGATGAATCGGCACCACATTGATGCGATAAAAAAGATCTTCGCGGAATTGCCCGGTTTCAACCAACTGCGGCAAATTGCGGTTGGTGGCGGCAATAATCCGGGTATTGACGGTGATCAGGTTTTTCCCTCCCAGTCGCCGGAATTCACCGGTCTCTAAGACCCGGAGAAAATCCACTTGGGCTTTTAAGGGAAGTTCGCCTAACTCATCAAGAAAGAGGGTTCCCTCATCGGCCATCTCAAATCGACCGGGTTTGGTTCCAACCGCCCCGGAAAATGCCCCTTTTTCATATCCAAATAATTCGCTTTCGAAAAGAGACTCTGGAAGGGCACCACAATTCATCGTGATAAATGGGCCATTGGACCGCTGGCTTTGTTGATGAATGGCACGTGCCACCAATTCTTTTCCTGTTCCGCTCTCCCCACCGATTAAAATCGTGACATCATTTTTGGCAACCATTCCAATAACATGGTGTATTCGACGCATTGCTTCACTTTCGCCGATCATCTCCTCGATACGATTTCGTGTCTCGAGTTGGTGACGCAAATCCTGATTTTCGGCGGCAAGCCTGTGACGCTCCAGGGCCTTTTCCACCACAATGGAGAATCGTTCGCGGTCGATAGGCTTGGTGAGAAAATCGTAAGCTCCCAGCCGCATGGCTTCAACGGCCGTTTCGATGGACCCATAGGCGGTGATGACAACAACCTCTGTGGCAGGCCAATGGGATTTTATTTGGGGAACGAGGGCTATGCCCCCGATACCGGGCATTTTTACATCCGTGATGAGAAGGTCACTGGGCGACTCTTTCATGAGGGCCAGCGCGGATTCCGCAGAGTCCGCGGCTCGGGCGAAGTAACCTGCCTTTTCCAATATCGTCACTAATGCATTACGAATATTGATTTCGTCATCGACAACCAGAATGCGAGTTTCTTGTTTCACACATCCTCCACGGGGATGGCTCGGGCATTTACGCATACGGGTAAACTCAATGTGACCGAGGTGCCATTGCCGGGAAGAGCAGTCACGTCAATTCGGCCTCCATGATTTTGTAATATTCGATGTGCCACGGCGAGGCCAAGGCCGGTCCCGGTTTCTTTTGTCGTGTAAAAAGGGTCGAAGATATGGACAAGCGATTGTGGATCAATTCCTTGTCCGGTATCGTGAACCGCAATTTCTACCCAGCGTCGCTCCTGTCGGGCGCGTTCCTGGACGATAATACGGCAGATCCCGCCTACCGACATGGCCTGAAACGCATTAATCACGATATTGATCAGAGCCTGTGCGATCTGTGTTTCATCACCCTGAACATCGGGAAGGTTCGTGGGTACGGAAACCTGAAGCTTCTGATTCCTGTCCTCGGCTTCAAGTTGTAATAACTGCGCGACATGCGACACGAGCGACTGAATGTTGACTTCCTGAAATTTTGAAGGCCGTGATTGGGCATATCGCATAATATTATCCAAAATAGCCGACAGCCGGCTTAATTCGGTGTTCAGTACTTTGAAATAGTCATTGGTCCGACTGGACAAGGCGGTTGTTTCTCGGAGTTCTTCTTCAAGTAAATGAAGATTGAGATCCAGAGCGCTGAGAGGATTGCGAAGTTCATGGGCGACACCGGCTGACAACGTATGCAGTGCAGTCAGCCGTTGGGCTTCATTCACCCGTTTCTCCAGGGCCAGCCACTCGGTCACATCGTGCAGTTGAAAAAGCATCCCTGCTGGTTTTCCATCGTCTCCGGTCAAATTAACATTGCTAATACGGATGGTCCGGACCTCTCCCTTTTTGGAGTCGAAGGTAATCTCCTTGGAACGCATGGATCCGCCATGGTTCAGGATTTGAGCCAGGATCACCTGAATGGGATGCCCTTCCCCAAACACCACACCGTAATGCTTGCCCAAGAGGGAATCCGCCGTGCGCTCGAGAATGGTTTCGGCTGTGGGATTGGCTGCGGTGATAACCCCATCTTCACTAACCGTCAACACACCGGTCGGGATACTTTCCAGGATATGCCGGGCCAACCCCTTGACTTCTTCAAGATTTTCTTTGGTGTTGGCGTAATGCAGGTAGGTCACGACCGCAGTAATGCCTGCCCCTCCGACGAAGAACAGCAGAAGAGTGATGGTAATCAAATTCCGACGGGAATCCCCGACTGCGGCACTCAATGCAGAGGATCCCTCCCGGCCTTCCGTCAGGCTCTCTATGAGGCTTTGATGGTCCAGACTGAACACCAGCAATATGCCAACTACCATGGCCAGAATCAGAAGAGTAGCCAGGATCTGGCGAATGAAAACATGTTGGAAAAACGGTGTCTCTGGTCCAGGACGAAACATCTTTACTTTCTTCTTTTAAAGAGTCCTTCAAGAAACCCCTTTGAAATCCCTATCTATTTCCTCACTAACACCATAGGCCAAGGAAGAGGAGAGGCGCAATGTGAGGCTTTGTGGCCAGGGACGTGTGAATCGGCGGGTCGTTTCGAATCCATATCGGGAAACGTAAGCCTTGTTCCCGAATCGGTTTATGCACGACCCCAAAAGCATCGCGCGCATTTTCCTACCCTTACCTTTGGTTGGTCGCGGCGATGTCGCCTTCGTCGAATATGGTTGCTGGGTCCCATGCGAAACTTGCTCATGACGGCTTTGGCCATAAGGTTATCCGGGTAGATGTTCAGGATGCGTTCACATTCTTCCCTGGCCTTTTCATACCTTCGATTGGCCAAGAGGAGAAACACGAGAAAATAACGATATTGGATCACCGTACAATTTCTGTTGATCACTCTACGAAGCATCGCTTCCTGGCTATTGACCCAGGCTGCATACAAGGGATTCATGTTAAAAGGTGAGAGCATGGTCTTTCCCTTTCTGAGATAAACCAGATCCTTCCCGGACCATGAAGAAGTCGCTTCATAGTGTATGTGGGATTCCTGTTCATTCCTGCTTGTTGCATATAGGTCTCATGAGTCAGGCTTTTGGGTGAGAAATTTCATCACCCGGGTCACCAGCTGATGAAGGTCACAGGTCTTGTTGAGCACCAGGGATGCACCGGCCTTCATAGCCTGTCTATGTAAGGCGTCATCCTCATCGCTGGTCATCATGATGACCAGAGGAGAGTCGCCTGAGTTCTGCCGTTCGGTCAACTGCTTGAGGAATTCCATTCCATCCATCAACGGCATGTGGTAATCCGTGAGAATGAGGTCGAAATGCTCATCCTTGAGTTGTTCAAGAGCCGAAGCGCCGTCCACAGCCTGACGGCATTCGCATCCTTCTGCCCGCAGGGCCCGGCAAATCGACTGCCGGATGGAAAAGGTATCATCAACCACTAGCACATGTTTGGCGGAATAATACACTGCCAAAATTTTCAACCTTCCTTGCCGTCATCCCTTCCTTGAGGGATGACTCATGAACAAGTGTTTAAAGAGCTTGTGATGATTCCACAGTTAGGGCTTCCGGCTGAGGTGTTTGGAGAAACGAGGGCGAGTGGAACCGGATTTGATGACCTGCACCTCCACCTCGTCGTTTTTCAGAAATTCCAGGGCCATAAATCCCGCATGGCTGTCGGCAAAGATCGTATCGGGGCCTGACCCGACAGGTGTGAGTTTGCGACCGGAGCCTCCGCCGCTTACCAACAATAATCCGGCAAAGGTATTCCCGTCTAAAATTTGCAGGCTGTGGTCGTGTCCCGATGCGTACACCAGCGGAGGATAGTGGGAAAAGACGCTTTTTAACTCTTCCACCATGTTCTCATAGTTGTCCCCGCCGAGATCCTGATTGCCGGGGAACAGCCATTTTGTGAAGGCCTTGAGAGGATGAGGGGCAAACCCTCCATGGGGACCATGGGACGCAAGCGGGTGATGGCCCATCACTATCACAGGCCGGCGTTCTGCCTGGGACAAGAGGCGGGTGAGTTCAGCCTGGATCGAGGGGTGGTCGGAAATAGCACATCCGGGATTGTGTTTGTTGTCATTGTCTTCCAACCACCATTCCGTATCGAGAAAAATGAGGCGAACGGGGGCGATATCCAGACTGTCCGGGCCGGGGCATCCCGGTTGTGGCAGGACCTGGCCCGCTCCTCCCAAAAAGTGCTGAATGAAGGCGGTCAGGTCCCGCAGGCGGTCGAAGCCGTTCGCCGAGCCTTTGGCCCAATCATGGTTTCCGGGAATAAAGATCGCGTGTGCCCGACTGTGTTTGATCATGGTTAGTTGACGCATCAGGCGTCGTTCGGCCTCTGGCCGATTCGGGTCTGTCGGTGGTGGCAGCCCCCGGTCATAAATGGTATCCCCGAGGAAAATCAACACGGTCGTCACTTGGGACAATTCGGTCCAAGCCGAGAGCGTGCGTAGTACCGCTTCCTGCGGTTCGGGATCGCCTGTGTCTCCAATGAGCGCGAGGCGAAGGACGACCGGCTGATTGGTATCGGGCGATACAAAGGCTGATGATAACGGGAGTTCAGGAAGGGGCTGAAAGCAAGCGGTCAGTCCAATGCCGTAGAGGGCGAGAAAGGCAAGGCCAGTCACGAAGAACCGGGAATAATGCAGGAGTTGAGTGCGTGTGGTAAACAAGAGATTCCAATTCGAAAATTTTTGCCGGTTGTAGAAAAATTATCGTTGAGAAAAACCTTTTGAATTGATCACCTGTGATTGTATGTTCGGAGAGGAGGCCCTCTACCGATCGAAAGCACAGACCATCAGGCTCATCGTTCCGGTTGTTGCGTCGAACAATTTCTCGCATCCTCTCTTATGGTCCTCATTGACGTTCCCCTAAAGCGTTCTTGACCGTTTCGAGCATTATCCAAAGCAACGGACGTGCCAAATGGCATAGTGAAGGGTAGAGCGTTGTCCGATTAAGCGGGAATGCATTTTTCCGCCTGTTGAACGGATTGAATGCTTTCCTCAGGGGACACTATTGAAAGGATTCATGCAAAATTTGCATGAGACGATGTGGCTTGTGAGGAGAAATTTTAATAAAAACCATGCATTTCCATAAAAATCTGCCAAGTTAGGCTGACAGTTAAACATGCAAAATCTGCATCTTCTCTAGGGAGGTTCTCCATAAACGAACTCTAATTACCTTCCCTTTCCCTCGTATCGCCTTCTTGGGAGTGACGGTCACAGTCTTATATTGAAATGTAGAGTCATGAGTAGGGGTAGTGATCGCTTCCCGTTGGGAAAGGGTGGCCGGGCTATCGGAGGTAAATGAGAGCATGACCATCCGCACAGGTTGTTTTGTCGTACCCGCCTCAAAATCTTTCGCAGATCAGGTTGCCGAATTATCTCCGCAAGAATCTGCAAGCTTTGCAGATTGGGAAATACAAATATTGATATTTTGAGAATATCCCAATTGAACACACTCCTCTTAATATGAGGATTTTTGGCTGAAGTGTTGAAGGAAATTAGTGTGATCGCCGTAAAAATTTTGAAGGTATGCCTTTTGCACTTCTTTGCCTTTTACAACACGTTTTTCGACAAGACAGAAAATGCCAAATATTTACATATACAGAAGAGTCAGTGGGAGGGATGATCAATGAATCTTCAATCAGCCACAACGGAACAACGGATTATCGATGTGGGGCCTGCCGGATATTTTGTTCCTTCGGCGATGGAAATGGGCGTGACTCATCCGGATTCCGGGAAAGGCCTCCTCTATGGAGTATCGGCGCCTGAAGACACTGTGATAGAGGAAGCAGCCCGCCAACTCCTGACCCGAAAAAATCCGACTATTTTCCCCGGTCCGCTCTATCTTTGGGCTTGGGATAAGGAATGGATGACCAAAGGACAATCGCTGCTTCGCCTTGCGGCGGAAATTCCAGGCATCATGATTATTCCCATGCCAGACTATCGTCCGAAGTATCCCAAGGTGGACCCGCAAGAGGCCATTAATCCAAATCACCCCAACCTGACAATCTGTGGGAATAAAATTGAGGTAGCCTTATTCATTGGCATTCATTGTCATTATGCCAATCTGGCGCTTCGAATGGTACGGATGGGGACCAACTGCCTCACGGTCGCGTTTTGCCACGATATCCACGAAGACGCCATGTTGAGCGTTCAAGATTTGGATGTGCCGAAGTTCTCACACATGATCAGCATTTTCAGAAAAGTCCGGAAAGAATTGGGTATCAAATTGCCTGCCGATGGAAAAACCATTTCTTTGACCGGAACTCAAAGCCGCGCCAACCAAGGGAAAAAATGCTTGTCACCGCTCGCGTGTCTCACGGAGGCCGGCGCAGGACAGGTCTGATCAAACTCCGATGGAAAACCGAAAAAGCAGCATTCCAAACGAAAAATCTCCCGAAAAGGAACCATCTCACATTGTTCCAGGAAGGAGGGAAATGAGGAATCCTTGCCTCTGCGTGCCCCTGCCGCGAGGGAAGTCGGCTATGTTGACCTTCAACCGTAAGACGCGTTCATTCGTGACGAACCAGGAAGGATTCTTTCGGATTTTTTTGAAAAGAGGTGTTATGGATTTTGAAGGACATCGTCGTTGCCAAAATGACGGGGATGAGTTTCTGGCCGCGTTGTACGATTGGCTGTTTCTACGCGGCTATCGTGTCATGTGGAAATGGGGCGGACTTCCTGAAGACGGGCACAATCCCCGTCGTTTCTCGAATTAGGCATTTCTTATGTCACCCTTCACCAAATGGCTTCCCAGCCAACAAGAATGTGGCTCTGACCTGATCGTGCAACTGGCTGGAGGGTCCCTCCAAGGGCTTGAAAAAGCCCGAAAAACCATTGAACGGGGACTAGCCCATTTTGGACTTGAAATTGGTGTGCAAGCAGGGGGTGGAGATTTTATAAATCTCCCGGCCGTTCGTCTCAGAATTTCAAATACCCCAATGGCATCCATGGGTCACGGGTGTGATGTGCTGGCCTATTTGGGACCGAGGTTGCCCGAGGGGAATCCGTTCGGGCTTCAAGCCCAAAGCGTACTGTTGAATGAAATCCAGGGGGAGGAAGATGCGATGGGTGTGGGATTTCCTGACGAAGTCATTCGGTACCATGTGCCTTTTTCGGAATTGAACCGCAAATGCGGGTCTATACGGGGCAAGGGGCTGATTGCGGCCGGCGTGCTCACCAAACTTCTGGAGATTCCCCAAGAAACGATGAGGCCGTGGGTCAGACCGGTCAAAGGGGGTCGGCATTTTGATGCAGGGTTTGATTTTGCGACGAAATATCTTCCTAAAAAAGATGTTTATGGACTTCCTGTTCCTGACACCGGGACTACCCGTCTCCTGTTAAATGTCGATCAAGCATTGGTGCTGGGCCTGGGAATCGAAAGTTGTCGTTGCGATGCGGCTTGCATGAAGGAGTTACATCAAGGAGCGGGGGAAGACTGGGTAATGTCCCATGCGCGAGCGGCCTGGCAGGTGGTGATCCCGGTCAGGCAACCCGACGACCCTTCATGTGTATCGAGATTGCAAGGACTTCACCGTCATGTGACGGGAGTGTTGGGCATTCCCGATCCGACAAGCCTGGTCGGAAAGAAGTCCAAAAACCATGGGCTTATCCTGGTTCCGGCTGATGTCTTGGATGTGTTCCGACTCACGAGTCTGTCCCGGTTCCTTCCGACAACATCCAACTCGGTTCATCAGATTGTGATAGACCCCGGTCTCTTCAACCGTTCTCAAACGGTGTCATCGAAGCATGTTGCCGAGTGTATTCGTGAGACGTGTGATGCCAACCGCAAGGCGTCTCTCCGGGCGAGCGTCTTGACAAAGGGGCTGCGTGCCCAACGAGAAGGAGAGATGGCGGCCGATGTAGGCTTTGTGGCTTGGGGGTCAACACAGGGCGCCGTGCGTGAAGCAATCGGGCTGTGCCGAAAATTTGGGATGAATGTCGCCGCGTTATATCCGAAAGTTCTCTGGCCCCTCCCGACCGACGAATTAAAGACATTTGCAACCACAGTCAAGCAACTGGTGGTGGTCGAGCCCAATCGAATGGGGAGCCTGACTCGCCTGATTCAATCCGCGACCGCTCTCCGCCCATTGCAGATTGTTCCGGAAATAGGGCAGCAACTCAATCTTATGGATATTTTTCTCAAGGAAGGGTTTCAGGGACATTTTGCCTGAGCCAAAAGATTACATTATGACAAGAAAGGAGCATTGCGCGACATGGAAACGTTTGAAATGAAACTCGGCCCGGAAGGGTTCCTCCCTCCCTCCGTTTCAACCTTAGGGGTCATCGGTCCCTCGCCGGGACAGGGGCTTGTTCTGGGAAAGCGCGTCCACATGGATCAAGCGATTGAAGAAGCAGCCCGCCGATTGCTCCAGGCCAAAAACCCGACCATTTTCCCGGGGCCGCTCGTCTTATGGGCGTGGAGCGAACAAGCTAAGCAGGAAGCCAAGGCGGTGAAGGCCCTGGCGGAAGCCGTGCCGGCAAAACTGATTCCGATGGCCGATTACCGGCCGAAATATCCGAAAATATATCCCGAGCGTGAAATTAATCCAAATCATCCCAATCTCACCATTTGGCAAAACAATATCGATGTCTGCCTATTTGTGGGTGTCCATTGTCATCAATCGAATATTGCCCTCAAAATCATCCGAGGGGGAAGCAGTTGTTTTACCATTGCGTTGTGCACCTTTAGCGGAGACGACGAAGCCCATTTGACCATCCGTGACCTGACGGCCGAGAAGGTCTGGAAAATAGTTGAGGCGGTAAAACGACTCCAATCTTTATCCTGAAAATTTCCTCAAAAATTTTGGTCTCTTGTTGGAATAGGCAACCTGCCTTTAAACGTTCTCTGTCCATGTGGTGGAAGGAAGGGCTGCTGTAATTAAGGAATGACAATACTTCTGCTATTTGCTCTGCTTCTGGCCTATGTGTCTGGAATGCTTCTTCCGCTCTGCTTTTCAGGTCGACCGCATATTCAGAATGTGATTGCGCATGGATCAGCTGCCGTGGCCGGCGGCCTGGGAATAGTCCTTGGTCTGGTTGGGCTCTTGGCTTCTGAGCCGCTGGTTTGGTTCCTGCCGTCTTCTATTCCTCTTCTGACGTTTTCTCTCCGGCTCGATTCCCTGAGTGGCTTTTTTGTCTTGACGATTTCCCTTGTGGGATTTGCGGTATCCGTATTTGCCAGTGGCTACGTCCGGGAATTTTACGGACGAATTCCTGTCAGTCTTCTTGGCTTCCTTTATAACGGGTTTCTCCTGTCCATGTTGTTGGTTGTCACGGCGGATAATGCCTTTTTCTTTTTAATCGTCTGGGAATTGATGTCCCTCCTCTCATATTTTCTCGTGGTAGCGGAACATGAAAAACCGGACGTCCGTTTTGCCGGATTATTTTATTTAATTATGACCCATGTGGGCACGGCATTTATTCTGGTGACGTTTCTCATGTTTTACCAGGAGACGGGTTCGTTTGCCTTTGAGGCATTTCGAAGCGCCGACCAATCCCTGCAGGAAGGGTTGCGGACCCTGGTTTTTTGGACAGCGCTCATCGGTTTTGGAACCAAAGCGGGCATTGTGCCACTTCATGTCTGGTTGCCCTATGCCCATCCTGCCGCACCGTCTCATGTCTCCGCGCTGATGTCGGGTGTCATGATTAAAACCGCAATTTATGGCCTCCTTCGCGTATATTTTGATTTTCTTGGAGGACCGTTTCCCTGGTGGTGGGGATTTGTGGTCTTGTTGGTGGGCACTGTGTCCGCGCTTCTCGGAGTGATGTATGCGTTGATGGAACATGACCTGAAAAGTCTTTTAGCCTTTCACAGCGTTGAAAACATCGGCATTATTTTAATGGGAATAGGAACAGGCATGGTGTTCTATGCCTATGATATGCCCCATCTGGCAGCATTGGGAATCATCGCAGGGCTCTACCACACTCTCAATCACGCGGTGTTTAAGTCCTTGCTCTTTATGGGCGCGGGTTCACTCCTATATGCCACCCACACCCGGAACATGGAAGAATATGGAGGACTCCTTCGTCGGATGCCCTGGACCGGCCTGTTCTTCTTAATTGGGGCCGTTTCCATTTCCGCCCTCCCACCGACCAATGGATTTGTCAGTGAGTGGCTGGTGTTTCAGGGGCTCTTTTTAAGCTTGGAACTCCCCTCTCTGTTTTTGAAATTGATGCTTCCCATCGCTGGAGCTCTGCTTGCGCTTACCGGCGCGTTGGCTCTGGCATGTTTTGTCAAGGCGTTTGGTATTTCATTCCTGGCTCTTCCGCGAAGCTCCCACGCACGAAAAGCCCTAGAGGTTCCTGTCCCTATGCGCGTCGGGATGGGATTCCTAGCCGGCCTTTGTCTGGTTTTAGGATTGGGCCCCGCAGTCGTGGTGCCCCTCCTTGATCGGGTGAGTGAACCTTTTGTGGGGATATCAATTGCCGGGAGGGTGTTTGAAATGGGTGGCTGGACACTCGCACCGGTAAGCGGAGAGTTTTCAAGTCTCTCCACCCCAGTTCTGGCGATTGTCTTGGCCGGTCTCACCGGATTGGGATGGGGACTCGCCTATGTTCTAGGAGGGAAGGGGAAAACGCGATTCTATAAAACATGGGGGTGTGGGTTGAATGTGACCGCACGAATGGAATACACCGCCACCGGTTTCGTCCAGCCCATTAAGCGGGTGTTTAGCACCATTTATCAACCGACGGTCAAGCTTGAAACAGAATTTCTTGAAGAATCGCATTATTTCGCCAAGCGGAGACACTTCGAATTTTCCATCGAACCCATTTTCCTCAAGTATTTGTATCATCCGATCCTAGAATTTTTTTCAACCCTGGCGGATCGTTCTCGTGTGATCCAAGGCGGAAATTTGTCCTTGTACCTGGCCTATATTTTTGTGACGTTGGTGTTTTTATTGATGGTGATGGGATAAAGCGTACTCATGAGCACAATCGATTTCCTGCTGATTATTTTTCAAATGCTTCTGGTCTTAGGGCTTTCTCCCTTGATTGTGGGAGTCATCCGAAGAGTTAAAGCCCACCAGCAATGTCGACATGGGGCGAGCGTGTTCCAGCCCTACTCGGATCTTGCCAAACTCTTTCGCAAAGAACCGGTAATCTCTACCACCGCCTCGTGGATCTTCCCAGCCACGCCGTACATTTTGTTTTCCTCAACCTTGACTGCCAGTCTGCTTGTCCCGACCATTATCGCGCCCATGCCGCTCAATTTTGCGGGAAACATTATTGCCCTGGTCTATCTTCTGGCCTTAGGGACCTTTTTCCTGATGCTGGCGGGCCTGGATGCCGGATCCGCCTTTGGTGGAATGGGCAGCAGCCGTGAAGCCATCGTTGCTTCCCTGACCGAACCGGCCTTGATTCTGTCCTTGTTTGCCCTGGCTCTCACGGCGGGCTCGGCCAATATCAGCGCCATCGTGTACAAGACTGCGATCTTGCAGGGTATTGTGTTGGACCCTCCGCCTCACTTAATGGCATTGGTGGCACTGTTTATCATTACGCTGGCCGAAACCGGCCGTGTGCCTGTGGATAATCCGGCGACGCATTTGGAATTGACCATGATTCATGAAGCAATGATTTTGGAATACTCCGGGCGATATCTGGCCCTGGTTGAGTGGGCAGCCGGAATGAAACTCATGATTTTTTTGACCTTACTGGCCAACATTTTTGCACCTTGGGGCATTGCCACAACTTTGTCCCCGTCAGCTCTGGGATTGGGGTTGGTGGTTTTTGTGGGGAAAATTGTGGGGTTGGCCGTCGTGGTTGGTGTGTTTGAATGTATGTTTGCCAAATTGCGGTTGTTTCGCGTGACGGAATTACTTGGGGCGGCCTTTATTCTGTCATTATTAGCTCTGGTGTTTTTTTATATCCTGCGGGTGTGACATGCCAACTCTCCCAATCAATATCGGTTCATATCTGGTCAACTTATGTTCGGCCCTCCTGTTGCTGACGTGTTTTGCCATCGTCGCACAACGACGCCTGATGGCCTGCGTGGACTTGTTCGCGTTGCAGTCAGTGTTTTTAGCAGTGACGGCCACGTTAGTGGCGTATTTGACCGGCATTCACCATATTTACCTGGCGGCAGTACTCACCATCGCGATTAAAGCCATGATCCTGCCACGGATTTTAAAGAAGATCGTGAGGCAGTTAAATGTTCAGCGCGAGGTCAGCATGTATGTGAACATCCCAACAGGTTTGTTGATCTGTGGAGGATTAGTGATTCTCGCATTTTTTATTACGCAACCGATTGTTCATCTCGGATTCCTTCTGACTCAGGATTCCCTGGCGATTGCCCTGGCCATCGTGCTAATCGGATTTTTTATCATGGTGTCCAGGTTAAAAGCCGTTACGCAAGTGATCGGGTTTCTCGTGATTGAAAACGGGCTATTTCTCGCAGCCACTGCTGCCGCCTATGGGATGCCGTTGATCGTGGAATTGGGAATCTTTTTCGATGTGCTGGTCGCGGGCTTGATCGTCGGTATTTATACCCATCAAATTCAGGAGGCCTTCGGCAGTGTGGATACCAGTCGAATGAAGGCCCTCAAAGAATAAGTCTCATGATTTGGCCAATTATCTTGCTCATTGCGACCCCGTTCCTCATTGGTGTCAGCGGGCTTGTCGTACGTAATCGGCAGACGCTGGATGTCCTGCATTGCGTGCAAGCCGGCATCATGGTGGTTTCGTCAATATTATTGATCGATGAGGTGTCCGTGAGCGGACCCGTTTCTTTTTTCTATTTCCTTCATGCCGATGCCATCAGCGCATGGTTTGATTTGGTGATCGGGATCGTGGCAGGGACGGGAACCTTATATGCCGTAGGGTATGTGGGGGAGCAGTATGACCGCGGGCATGTGTCCCTCAAACGGTTTCGTCAATTTTTTCTGTTATTCGATCTGTATTTGGGCGTCATGCTGCTGGCCGTCAATGTTGAAAATCTTGGGATAATGTGGATTGCCATTGAAGGGGCGACCTTGTCGGCCGCCTTATTGATCGGATTTGAGCGGAGCAAGGGAGCCCTTGAGGCGGGATGGAAATTTGTGATTCTTAGTTCAGTCGGTATTGCTTTGGCTCTTTTTGGGACGATCCTCGTGTATTACTCCTCGGAGCAACTGCTTGGGATTACCGAAGAGGCGCTGCATTGGGCGAAATTGTACGAGGTCGGGGACCAACTCGATCCTTCCGTGATGAAAATTGCTTTTATTTTTATTTTGGTTGGGTACGGGACCAAAGCGGGTCTCGTCCCGATGCATACGTGGTTACCCGATGCGCATGGAGAAGCACCCACTCCGGTGAGTGCGATGCTTTCCGCCAATATGTTGACCATGGCGATCTATGCGATTCTCCGGTTTAAGATCCTGACCGATCAATCGGTAGGGACAGAGTTCACAGGAATTTTGCTCCTGGGATTTGGATTTTTCTCCGTCGCGCTCTCCGTGATTGTCCTGTTACTTCAAGAGGATTTTAAACGACTGTTAGCCTTTTCCAGTATCGAGCATATCGGTATCGCATTAATTGGCTTTGGTCTCGGCGGCTTGGGAGTATTTGGAGGATTGTGGCATCTGCTCAATCATGCATTGGCAAAATCTGCTGCGTTCTATGGCGCCGGCCTTGTACTGATTACCCATGAACATAAGTTTATCGCTCGTGTCCCCGGTCTGTTACGTGAGCATCCAGCTGCGGGAGTGGCCTTGTTCGTCGCAGGGCTTGTTCTTGCCGGCATGCCTCCCTTCGGATTATTCGTGAGTGAAATCACGATCGCCGCGAATGCCATGGCCACGGCCCCTACGATTGCGTATGCTTTTCTCGGTCTATTGACAGTGGCCTTTGCCACGTTGTTGTTTCAAATCTTGCGAATGGTCTTAGGCGTGCCTCTGGAAACGCAAACCTCCACCGTGGGGCCACGGTGCCGGGCCTTTTCGACCGCCGCGATAGCGGTAAACCTGGGCGCTCTGATTTTCTTGGGCCTGCATGTCCCCGATGGTCTTCATAATCTCATTGGAGCTGTTCTGCCATTTTTTCATGCGGAAGGAGAGTATTTCTAAATGCCGGACCAGAATCATGTTTCGTTGATGATCCTGGCTGCACCGGTTGGTGCCGCAACACTCAGTCTCTTCATCAAAAATATTCGTATGCTTCACGGCTTGAACGTCATGACTATGGTGATTCTGGTGGTGGCCGATCTGGTTCTCTGGGCCACCGTGGTTCGGGAGGAATCCTTTACGGCACTCGGAAATGTGGTGTTTGTTGACAGTCTCTCGATTTTCATCCTCTCAATCGTCGTAGGTGTTGGTTTTTCCTGTTCGATTTATCTGTGGTCGTATTTTGATGATGAGGCGATTCAACAGTTGATCCAGCTTCGTCGCCTCTGGACCTTTTTCCCTCTCTACCACGTATTTATGTTTGCCATGATTGTCGCGACCCTGGCAAACAGTCTCGGTGTGCAATGGGTTGCCGTAGAGGCGACGACGCTGGCGACCGTGTTCCTCATTACATTTTTTAAAAGTCGGGAAAGTTTGGAGGCCGGATGGAAATATCTCATTCTCTGCTCTGTCGGCATTGCCCTCGCTTTATTCGGAACGGTCCTGACGTATTATTCGTCTATTCGTGTACTTGGAGAAGAAAACGCTGCGTTGAACCTGACCAGCCTGTTACCCGTGGCTGCTCAAATGGATGGACACGTGCTGAAGTTGGCTTTCATCTTTATTCTGGTCGGGTACGGTACGAAGATTGGTCTTGTCCCGATGCATACCTGGTTGCCTGAGGCCTATAGCGAAGCCCCGGCCCCGGTCACTGCCATGCTTGCCGGAGTGCTTGAAACCGTTGCGGTGTATGCCGTCATCCGGAGTAAATCCATTGTAGATCAGGCCGTTTTTCCAGGGTTTACAGGGAATCTCTTGATTTTGATCGGATTGATCTCGTTTGGAACGGCAGCGCTATTAATCCTGATTCAACGTGACTACAAACGCCTTTTTGCGTACTCCAGTATCGAGCATATGGGCCTGGCCATGTTGGGGTTTGGTATCGGCGGACCATTAGGAACCTTCGGCGGGCTTTGGCATCTCCTCAATCATGCCTTGGCCAAATCGCTGGGATTTTTTGCCGTCGGGAATATTTTTCGCCGGTATCGAACCCGACAGATTCATGAGGTTCAGGGCATGGCCAAAGTCCAACCCATTACTGCTATCGCATTTCTTGCCGGGGGATTGGCTCTGGTGGGAATGCCCCCGTTTTCACTCTTTAATAGTGAACTACTAATGATCACTTCGCTGGCTCAAATGACCTTTCAATTTGATTCGTTTCACCTGGGACGGTTTCTGACCATTACGGTATCCCATGAAATTCGAAGCCTTGGAATCATCATGGTGATCGTCCTGCTATCGGTAGCGTTATTTGGAGGATTTATCTACCGGCTGACCGGCATGGTATGGGGTACACCACCTGCAGGAATCAGGCAAGGTGAGGCCTGGCACATCGGGCAACTCCCATTTGCCTTATCGGTCTTCGCGTTGGTGTGGATGGGGTTTTATCTTCCCGCCCAGGTTGAAACTCTTTTACAACGGGCCTCCTACGTGGTGATAGGAAGGTAGCCAAACATGGAACCGGTATTTAATCCAGTTGAACTCTTGCAACGCATATTTGGTCCGGCGATTAACCGTGTATCCACTAACCACGGGATTCCTGTCGTCCATGTGCACACTAATCAGATTTCGGCGATTACCAGATTTATTCATGCCAACGAAGAACTTAAAGGAACCCTTTCTTTACTATGGGCTGTGGATCGCCGTCCTCGTGACTTACGCTACGAACTCCGGTACTTGTTTACTCTCGGTGAACACAAGGACTGGCTTATTGTCTCCACGAATCTCCCGGGGGAAGAACGGCTCTTTGAGTCCATCACACCCAAAATTCATGCGGCCAACTGGTATGAGCGGGAAATCCGGGATATGTTCGGTCTGATCGCCCAAGGGCATCCGGACCTTCGGCGCCTGGTCCGGCACAATCATTGGCCCAAGGGTGTTCACCCGTTACACAAAAATTTCCCATGGAATTCGATCTTGCAATGGCGCCAGCCTCCCGGATCGGTCGATGGTCATTTTATTCATGGGGAAGGCGTGTTCGAAGTGCCCGTGGGTCCCATTCATGCGGGAATCATTGAACCCGGGCACTTCCGGTTTACTGTGGCCGGAGAACCTATCATGCACCTCGATCTCCAACACTTTTGGAAACATCGTGGTGTGGAAAAGGTGTTTGAACAACAGACGTTATCTGGTGGAGTGGCATTGGCTGAGCGAATATCAGGGGACACTACCCTTGGCCATAGCCTCGCCTATTGCCAGGCCGTAGAAACGTTATGGGAGATTCACGTCCCTCGTCGGGCAAGATTTCTCAGAAGTGTGTTCCTGGAATTGGAGCGCCTCCACAATCACATTGGTGATGTGGGAGGTATTTGCAATGACACGGCCTATGCGTTAGCCCATGCTCACTGCAGTCGGTTGAAAGAACGGGTGATGCAACTGAATGATCGACTGACGGGTTCGAGATTTCTTCGAGGGGTGAATTGTGTGGGAGGGGTAGGCATTGACCTTTCGACGGATCAGTTTTCCGACCTGGTCACCGAACTGGAACACATTGAAAAAGATTTTACCGAACTGGAACAAATTATCGCCGTCAATGCGTCGTTGATCGACCGGTTTGAGAGTACGGGGATTCTCAAGAAGCAGACCGCTTGGGACCATGGGGTCGTCGGAGTGGTTGGTCGGGCTTCGGGCATCGATCGGGACCTCCGAAGAGATCGGCCCTTTGCAGCCTATGATGAGCTTTCGGTATGTGTGGCCGGGTCTTCACATGGGGATGTGCGAGCCAGAGTTCAGGTCCGGGTGAGTGAAATTCATGAATCAATCCGGCTTATTCGCGAGATTCAACCCATGCTTCCTGATGGTCCGCTGAAGGGTGATCGCCAGGTGGTTCCTGACCCCGGAGCGTGGGCGCTTTCTGCGGTTGAGGGTTGGCGTGGTGAAATTTTGTATTTCCTGATGATTGGCGAACATGAACAAATTCATCGCTGTAAGGTCCGTGATCCCTCGTTTGTCAATTGGCCGGCCATTCAAATGGCGGTGATCGGGAATATTATTCCCGATTTTCCTCTCATCAATAAAAGCTTCAGTCTTTCTTATGCCGGGAATGATTTGTAAGAAATTACAAGAGGTGCAACGTGAAGGGTCGGGGATGGGTGGTAAGCAGGAAACACAAGCAGCGTGATGACAGGAAGGAGGGACAGGGGACTCCTATTTTCCACCTGACGTCTCAGAGGGTTATGAGCCGCAACAATGAGGAGAGACCATGTTTAAGATTCTCAAAAAAAGTTTCAAGACAGGAATAGTGACAGGACAATATCCCCCTGCTCCTGCCGGGCAGAAATTTTCTGTTGCGCCGACAGCGCAAAAGAAGGCCGAACTGTTTCGAAAGTCACTAACCATTCGTGAAGTGGATACCGGTTCATGTAATGCCTGTGAGATGGAAATGAATGCCTTAGCCAATCCGGTCTATGACATCGAACGCCTCGGAATTCATATTGCCGCGTCTCCTCGTCACGCGGATGCCTTGGTGGTGACCGGTCCGGTTACGGTGAACATGGAAGGTCCGCTGAAGGATGTGTTTAAAACCACGCCCAATCCAAAATTAGTCATTGCCTTAGGTGATTGTGCCATCAATTGTGGAATCTTCAAAGGAAGCTATGCGGTGACCGGTCCGGTCGACCAACATATTCCGGTTGATGTTCGCATCCCCGGATGTCCTCCGCGCCCGGCTGAAATTATTGAGGCCTTGACCGAACTTCGAAAAGGCGTCACGACGTTTACCAGGTGGTTCAAAAAACTCTCCGGGGAGTCATGAGGAATTTGTGAGTCACGGGCAACTGATTCTTGAGGCGTTTTGTCTGTGACCGGAAATCGACTTTTAATAATGGACCGGTAATGGCCGGTTGCCGGATTTAGGAATCTCTAGCGTTTGGGAGATTATCATGAAGTTATCATTACCCTTACTTGCCATGTTTTTAATTCTTACGGTAGGTCCGTCCTGGGCCTACGAAGAAGTCCACGTCCTTAATGGAGGCACGATTTCCGGAAAGGTGATTATTGAAGGAGAGAAGCCGAGAGCGATGGCCTTTAATTTGGTCACGATTCCTGATCCCGTATATTGCGGGAGAATTTCCACGGGAACCGGTTGGCGTCTGGTGGAAGATTTCTTCATTGGGCCTGATGCGGCTCTCAAGGATGTCGTCGTCGTTCTCAAAGAGGTTTTAAAAGGCAAACCTTTTAAGGGAATGTCAACCCGGATTGAGGCCATTGATTGTGATTTTTCCCCGTTTGTAAATGTGGTACGGGATCAAATGGAAATTACGGTGGTCAATATGGATCCCATCGAACATGATATCCAGGGGTATGAAACTGCTCGCACTCGCGGTGCGCGGGTCCTCTTTAACCGGCCGTTACCCATGAACCCTTTTCATAAAGTCGCAGGGGTTTTGGGTCACCAACATTTGGCCGGGGAGCCCATGGTGGAATCGATTCATCTCAGAAAAGGCCGCAATGTCTTTGTCATGCAATGCGGATTTCATCCTTATATGTTCTCCTGGGGTTTGGTCGTGGATAATCCGTACTATGGCATCACGGGAGAGGATGGGAAATTTGAAATCGGTGATATCCCGCCGGGAGAATTCACACTTTCCGCCTGGCACCCCGGTGTCAATACCTTCATTGAGCAATTCGTTACGGTAAAAGCCAATCAGTCGGTTTCAGTTCAGATAGCATTTGAGACTCCCAAGGGGAGAAGGAGTGTTCATGAAATGGCCGAGAATCCACGATTCGGCCTGGAACTCCTCGGAGAAGAAGAAATTCATCCATCGCTTCGTGTGCAAAAACCATAAGCTGCTTATCGATGACTTCCAGAAAAGATCTCCTCATGCCCCATTCAATCCCTCTCCCCGAAGGAGCATCTTTAAATAACCATATCAGACCCAGGAATTCTCTTTCTGGCTGGTTCAAGAGGTAAATTTATGTCCGTTGGTTGGAATAAAGTTCGAACGGCCTTGGCGGATTTTAATCCCTGGCCACGGATCCGTCTCATGTCTACAAATATCGTCCCGGACATTTTATCGGGAATTACCGTAGCGTTTATTGCGCTGCCGTTGGCACTCGGTTTTGGAGTTGCCTCAGGACTTGGGGCCATTGCAGGCATGTATGGAGCGATTGCCGGCGGGCTGTTGGGGGGACTCTTTGGGGGATCAAATGTCGGAGTCAGCGGACCCACGGGTCCCAAAACCGTCCAATTGGCTCTTATTCTACAGGAACATCAGCTTCCCGATGGAACGCCCGATATCACCTTTGCTTTTGGTTGCGTTCTTTTAAGCGGACTTATCATGATTGCACTGGCCTTTATGAAGGTAGGACGATTTATTTATTACACACCCTACTCGGTGATTTCAGGATTCATGTGCGCCATCGGGGCCATTTTACTCATTCAACAATTCCGCCCGTTCATCGGATTGCCCATTCTTCCTGATATCAGGGAGGCTTTCGTCAACATACCTTCGGATGTGTTGAACTTCCAGGGAGAAGCCTTATTGGTTTCTTTGGTCACCTTGACCGTCATTCTTTTATGGCCCAGATTTGTCAAAAACGTATGGCTCCCGTCTCCGCTCATTGCACTGTTGGCGGGAACGCTGCTCGCGCAGGTGTTTCACTTTACCGTTCCGTACATTCCCGAAGTTCCTACTGGTTTACCAAGTTTTCATATTCCCACTCTAGATATGGTTGGAGCGATGTTTGTTCCGGCGGCAGCACTTGCCGGTCTGGCGGTGTACGACTCGCTGCTCACCTGCATTGTGCTTGATCAAAAAACCTCCGAGCGTCACAACAGCGATCAGGAAATCTTCGGCCAGGGGGTAGCCAACACGGCAGCAGGATTAATGGGGGGACTCACTACTGCGACGGCCACTATTCGCAGTTTGACGGTGATTGCCTGCAATGGAAAAACCATTTTGTCGACTATGACCCATGGGATCATCCTCTTGTCATTGGTGTTAGGATTAGCACCCCTAGCCACCGCAATTCCCCTTGCTAGCCTTGCTGCCATTCTCTTCAAGGTTGGATGGGATATTTTGGATTGGAGATTTTTCCCGGTATTACGCCGGGTGTCCCGAACCGACAAGATTTGTTTTTGGTCGACATTCCTCGTCACGATGACCGTCGATTTATTGGTCGCTGTCGGAATAGGTTTGTCCATTGCATTTTTCCGGTTTGTCAAAGAAATGAGTGAATTAGGGGAACCCCAAATAGTCAGTCTTCAAGATCCAAAGGATCCATACCCTGGTAGTCATATGTTGGAGGCAGGGCTCCGCAGTCGCATCGGAGTCGTACAACCGGAAGGTCCTCTTTTTTTTGGTGTAGCCGATAAAGTATTTCGCATGAGTGAATTTTTTGGTCCGTATGAAGTCGTCATTCTGTCATTGAAACGTGTGCCGATCATGGATATATCGGGAGCCTTCGCCTTAGACGATTTAGTCGAATATGCCCTCAATCGTAAAACGAAAGTGCTCATCACGGAAATGATAGAACCTATTCAACAGCAGATGGAGAATTTGGGGATCCTCAAAAAAATCGGACAGCAGGCATGTTTTGACAACTTCAACGAGGCGCTGCAACAGGCCATCAATCTGCTTCACGAAAGGGATCATCCTTCTTATCTACCTGAAAATTCTGAGCCAAAATCTACCGGTCTCCAATAATGTGAACAAGAAACCGTATGTATTCTTATTTTCTTGGTGACCAGAATCACATGGGGGAGTCAGCATGTCCAATTTTTTGGTTGTGAGATCTTCAAAGGAACCTAGGCGGTGATCTGTCCGGTCGACCGGCACCTTTTCTTTGGTTTTCAGGTGCCTGGCTGCCTGGCGTGTCCGGCGGAGATCCATAAGGTCTTGGTCGAAATGAAAAATCGTCAACAAGGTGAAATAGTCAAAAACCAGATAACGAAGGAGAGCGATGTTTTCCTCGAATGTCGATATTAAGGCCATTCTCGGAGATTTTGTCATCGAAGGGATGATGTTCCGCTACAGCAGCTTTATGGGACGTCTGTACAATTTTTGTAGAACGTTGGGACTTGAGAAAGGGAAGATGCTTCCATCCCGTGCTTTCTGTTCGGACGAAAACCAAGGCTACCCGATTATTTTAATGGCAAAACATTTTGGAACCTTTCCCTTTAATCACGGTCGCGTGGGAGGTATTGTTTCGACCGATCGACATGGCCCCTATGCCGAGCATGGCAAGGATCTCGTGCTCATTCATGCAAGCCATGTCGGGTATGATCCTGGTACTCACGCCTTTGGACCATACCGACGCTTGCAGACGGAATTTTCTGAAACGCGACCTACCTGTGGGAAGATCGAGAATGTCCTGCAATGGTATGGGAATGAGTATACCTTTGCGAAGGAAAATATTTTTCTGGAACGTCATGACGAATATTTTATGGTCACTATCGATAATCAGTTGCTTCGGGAAAACAGGCGTGAGGGAATTTTTCTCAATATGGAGAAAATCGTTCTGCCGGACAATAGGGGAGAATGTCATCCTCTTAAATCCTACAGCACGTCAAAATGTTATCCGGCTTCCGAGGAATTTCGTGGACTGCTCGGAGAATCCAGGTGGCCCGTCAGTGGCCGTCGAACCATTGGTGATTGGCTATTGCCGGAACTCTTCCGATTTAAACGGGACATTCCTGATGATCCGGAAACGCATGGCTATCTTGAGCAAAATCTGCTCAATCCCATGTCTCAAATCGTGACTTCTCAATTCCCTTTGTTGACCGCGGCCCAAGTCAATACACAAGTCGAGTTCGATCGGACATATCGGACTCTTGTCAAAGCTGACGGCTATTCGGGTAAACAGGCGATTCTTATCTCAGGATTAAATATTGATATTTCGCCGAGAGAAGGGCAGGTTTTTCCCCTCACAAAATTCCTCCCTTGGGCTGCCTTCGTCAAAGAGAAAAATGGGAAGGGGCATCTATTCGAGCAAAAGGAACTCTTTAATGAATTGCTCAATCAAAGGGAAGACAACCCGGATGAAGTTGACCTCGAGGGCGCTATCCAAAAAATGGAAGACGAAGATGAAATCAAAATAAAAATTTCTGGCTGATACGACCGAATTTTAGATTGCCATTGGGGTCCGTTTCCAAAAGGGATCCATTTGATTGTTTGTTTTGATGCCATCTTTCATTCCTCGGGAAAACGAAGAATCCATGAACCCTAAAAAATGCTCCGAATGATTTCCCCGGAGTATTACCCCAAGTTAAAATTTTAGATTGGTGGGAGAATCCCGGAAATTCATGGTGTTCGGATTGTGTCCTGATCCTCATGGTGAGTGGGGGGTTGCATCTTTATGGTGTGGAGGATGCAGGGTGAAGGGGGTCCTGGTTGAGAATACGAGACGGTATTGGGCGCTCATCAGACTGCCTTTGAATTTGGCGTTGGTCCCCATCGTCAGTTCATGCGCCGAATGATGTCACGCATTAGCGGTGTTGGTATGCGGTATGAGGTTTATCAAGGAGTGGGTTCCTCTTTATTTCTATGTGGCGAGGGAATTTCATTAGGACTCTGAGTAGAAAATTAATTGTACGCCGATGGTAATGACCAGGAGAGCCCAGAGGATTTTCAATGCAAATTGGATGTGAGAGGTGGTCTGTAACGCCGCATGGGATCGTGGTATGAGCTCGCCGGCAAACCAGGCTAGGCCACCCGCCAAGGCCAATGTGCCCATGATGTTATGGTGAGTCTGAATGTCGTGGCCACCTGGATGGAGGCCATGCATGTGGCGAAACAACATAAGGCCACCGACCAGTGCAAAACCCGGCAGAAGTGATCGCCAGAACAGGTGAGAAAATTTCCCAGCCCGAAGGAACCCTTCCACCAGGCCGACAGTTAGGGCCAGGATACCGAATATTTTGTGTTGCAGCATTTCAGGATCTTTCCCGGATAAGGTTTCGGCTAATGTCCATGAGCCAATGGGCCATGCCAAATGATCGCTCCAGATCAACAGAAAGATTCCTGATCCAATTAGTGAACCCGGCAAGAGCCAACGAACCCACATTAATGCCTGCCAGCCCATTACTCTTTGCCATTCACTGAGACCCATCAGTAGGACACCGACTCCAACGAACGCATGGTTAAATTCGCTATAGGCAATCCCTTCCGGGGAGCCTTCCCATTGCCCGACCTGCGGAGCAGCGTCCTGATGGTGGACGGTGTGATTGTGGTGAATTTCTTCCTCCGAAATGCTGTGTGGTTCGGCCCAGGCGGAAGGTAGTCCAAGGTGCAGTTCGTGGTTTATTGGTTCCCATAGGCCTTGAATTAACAGTAACCCGACAAAAATTCGATAGAGCCAGGTAAACAGGACGGTAGAAGGCATGATGCTCACGTGTTCCTCACTGAAGAATTTCCTTGGGTTATGGTTTTTCCAATGTAGGAGGGTTGGAGAATGATCTCTTGCTGAAACTAGAAAGTAGGATTCGAGCATTTCGCTAAATATGATTGGTCATATCGCTTATTCAGAGTAAGGAGGTAATCATCTGATGGTGTGCGGTGATTTTAACGTGTGAAGAGGCATTCTAAAGTGGTGCCCTTCGATCCATCCGTTCTGCATGGGAGAAGGTGACCAATTCCTTCCCTTCTAGGCTTTGCTGAACCAGCTTGGGAATGTCGAGGGCTTGCTCGACTTTGAGGATATGGGATAGCTGGCATCGTGTTTGTGGATGTTTTGGGACAAAGAGGGTGCAGCAGTCTTGGTCCGGTTCGATGGAGGTCTCGAACGATCCCAGCGCTTGAGCCTGTTGCGTGATTTCCAACTTATCCATTCCGATGAGCGGACGAAGAATGGGAAGTGACGTGGATTCGTTAATGACAGAAATATTTTCCGGCGTTTGGGACGCCACTTGACCCAGACTGTCTCCGGTCGTGAGGGCCCATGCCTCCTCCTGCTCGGCAATGCGTGCAGCGATGCGGAGCATCAAGCGACGGTAAAGCACGACGCGCACGGGTGGCGGCGTGCTGATGACGATTTGGCTTTGAATATCCCCAAAGGGAATGAGGTGAAGACGGGAAGACAGTTGGTATTTCGTGAGCAACGCGACCTGATCGCGGACTTTTTCCTCAGAAACCCGTGAAAGATATGGCCGACCGTGAAAATGTACAAAGACGGCTTTACAGCCACGTTTCATCATGCGATAGGCTGCCACTGGAGAATCGATACCCCCGGATATGAGGCAGATGACTTTTCCTCCGGTTCCCGTCGGTAGGCCCCCGGGTCCCGCGTCCCGTTGACAGGAGTAGTAGGCGTAGGGCGGGACTAACTCTACCAAAATCGTCATATCGGGGTGTGAAAGGTTGACTCGCTTGCCGGTATGGTCGGCGACGGCGGCCCCGATTTCTCGTTCCACGTCCATTGAAGTTTTGACGAATCGCTTGTCTGCCCGTTTAACACTGACCCGAAAGGTGGCATAGGGATGAGTGGGCAGGTGCGCAACGATCGCGTCTTTGAGAACCGTGAGATCGGATTGGTCGTAAGCCAATGGCACGGCTCTGGTCAAAGAAAAATTGACGATACCGAATACGCGCTTGATCTGTTCCTGCAAGCGAGGCCACGCCGTCTCATCCTCGAAGCTCACCCGTATTCGCCCCTGGAGTGCTTCGACATGCACATGTGCCAGGGGTTTCAGGGCTCCTCGCAGATGGTGGACTAACCGGTATTCGAAATGTTTCCGGTTTCCTCCCTTGAGAGCGAGTTCATGATAATGCACTAAGACATGAAGCATTAGTGGAGTGATTCTAGATATTTCTCGGCGTCGATCGCTGCCATGCATCCCGATCCGGCCGCCGTAATGGCCTGGCGATAATGTGAATCCTGCACATCACCTGATGCAAAAACGCCGGGGATGTTGGTGGTAGACCGATTTGGCTGAGTGCGGATGTAGCCTTGCTCGTCCATATCGATGATTCCGGTAAACAGGCTGGTGTTCGGTGTATGGCCGATGGCAACGAAGACGCCAGATACCGGAATCTCTTCAACCTGGTTGGTTTGTACGTTGCGGACCCGGATTCCTTTCACGACGTCATCACCCAGGACCTCTTCAAGAGCACTATTCCATTGAAAGGCGATCTTTTCATTGTTGATGGCCCGGTCCTGCATAATTTTTGATGCGCGCAATTTATCGCGACGATGAACGAGGGTGACTTTTGTAGCGAATTTGGTCAGAAATGTCGCTTCTTCCACGGCACTATCACCGCCGCCGATGACCGCAATCTCCTTGCCACGGAAAAAGAATCCGTCGCAGGTGGCACATGTCGAGACGCCATGACCCATGAGACGGCTTTCGGAGGGCAGGCCCAGTAAATTGGCCGAGGCTCCGGTCGCAATTATCAGGGTTCGGGTTTCCAGAGTGACTTCGTCGTCAACCGTGACCTGAAAGGGGCGCACCTGGAGATCTACCTTGGTGACATGCCCCTGGCGAAATTGCGTGCCGAATCGTTCGGCTTGGGCCCGCATATCTTGAATGAGTTGAGGTCCCATGATGCCTTTGGGGAATCCGGGAAAATTTTCCACATCGGTGGTGATGGTTAATTGTCCGCCGGGCTGCGAACCATCAATGAGCAAGGGGGAAAGATTGGCTCGAGCGGTATAGACGGCGGCGGTTAATCCAGCCGGGCCCGATCCCAGAATAATGACGTCATGCACCATGCGTGGACTCCTTATAGTTAGACATGTAGGTGAACGGTCTATGGGGTATTGAGGCTGCGGCGGGCCGTTTGTGACCTCGCCTCACTGACATATGTCCTATACAATGACTCGACCGCATGGCGCAACCGGGTATGTGACCATGTTCCATCCAATACGGCGTCGGCATAGTCGAGTTTGTGACGAAGGGGCATTTGTTGTCTGATTCGCCGGAGGGCTTGGGCCTTGGTCAGGCCATCACGCCGGCAGGCGCGGGCGAGTTGAGTGGCCCGGTCGGCGGTGACCACGATGACATGATCCATACGCCGGTGTGCACCGGCTTCCAATAATAACGCAGCATCATAAATGATAACCGCATGGGGATCTTCGTGTCGCATGCTTTTAACCTGTTTGGCCTGTTCTCGGGCGACACGGGGATGAATGATCGCTTGCAGAACGTGTAATTTCTTAGGGGATTTAAACACGATATCGGCGAGAGCTTGGCGATTGATGGTGCGGTCTTTGGCAAGCACTTGTGTCCCGAATTCCTTGACGATATCCCTCCAAGCCGGTTTTCCAGGTTGGACAACGGCTCTGGCCAGTTCGTCGGCGTCAATGATACTTGCTCCAAGTGATTGAAATATCTTGGCGACGGTCGTTTTTCCTGATGCCAATCCTCCAGTTAACCCGACGACGACCATAGCCAACCATAGCATAGGGGGTTGGGAGCAACAATAAATGAGGAAAAATTTTGGCACCAGCTTGACCCTGCCAAACCCCTTGGGTTATTGACTCGAGGAGAGTCCTTTCCTTTGGGTGAGCCGATCGACGGCCAAGAGCATGACAGGGGAGAATGAACACCGTGAGAGTTCAAGACGTGCCGACCACCATTCGACCAGTTTTCTTTTTATGTGCCCTGATTCTGTGTGTCCTGCCTGGATTGGCGTCTGCCAATATGGAGGAACTTGCCCCCTCTGAGGCCGTTGTCTCGTCGGTATGGCAGGTTGCCCTGGATGGATCAGGGCATTTCACCTCGATTCAAGAAGCGATTGATCAGGCTGCATCAGGTGATACGATTTTGATTAAACGGGGAGCCTATGCCGAGGATGTTACTGTGCATAGCAAGGAGGGTTTGTCGATTATCGGTGAAGGCATGGACCTGGTCGTTTTGACCGGGAAAAAGCGTGTCGGCACTCTTCATATTGGTAAATGGCCCTATGGGGCAACGAACGTGACGATTCAAGATCTGTCCGTGATTCAACATGGAGGATTGGGCGTTGGGATTTTTAATGGCAGTGGCGTGCGATTAACACGGATTCGTGTCAATGGAATGGTGTTTAGTCAACAGGTGCAGGATGTTCTTTTGGAAGATTGTGTGATTGGTGACAGTGAGACAACAGGTGTGGCATTTGCGGATTCTACAGGCACCCTATCGGGCAATCTGATTTACCATAATGACCATGGCGTGGCTATCGGAGGCAACTCTGATGTGACCCTCCGACAGAATGTGATAACCCGAAGTCTGTATGAAGCCGTGTTAATGACTGATCAGTCCAAAGCCCGGTTGATTCAAAATACCCTGGCTCAGAACGGAGGTGGGGCGGCTTTTCATGACGATGCGCAAGCCGATGTGCAGGGAAATATTATTAGTCAGAGCGCAGTAGGCTTTTTATTTTTTCCGGGAAGTCACACCACGCTGGCCTTTAATGCCTTGTCGGGCAACCAGGGGGATTATGTCATGCCCGGCACTCCACCCACACCGGCTCCGGATCGGGCAGGGAAAACCGATGTACAATTTCCCCCAGGCTTTGTCAGTCCTGAAAAAGGTGATTTTCGTCTTCAGTCCGATTCTTCCATGATCCAAGTTGGTGCCTTTCCATATTTAGGGGCTCTGCCTCCGGTTACTTCCAACCCATAAATCCCTATTCAGCTCCACCTGTCAAAGTGTCTGCGGCCTTCTCTTCGAGAGGTCTCACTGCATGATTGGACGAGTCTTTTTCAACACTCCATGAATTTTCTTCGGTTGGTTTTTGTCACCCATGCGTGAATGAGAAGATGAGAAGACCGAATATTTACAACCTTTGAGAGTCCCCTTTGTGGAGGGACATCATTGGCGCAGGAATCTATAACCTACCCCTCGCTCGTCTCGCACCAAGGCTTTGCCACACAGATCCGGGGATTCTGCACATCCCGGAACTACAATGTTTTGGATTAGGGTTTTTGCTTGGGACGGAGAATCAATTGAGCATGCTCCGCATCCAGCGTAACGAGAAAGTGTTTAAGGAAGGACATGCCGAGCAGACCCTCGATGTGTTCCGGAATATCCGGGAGATCGTGAAGTGCTACGGCGACATTGGTGGCCCGTGCGGTTCCGACCGTGATGGAAGAGAGATAATTCATGTTGACTTGGACTGACCCTCCTGCGGTATTGACGGTCAAGAGTTCATTGTCGGTTGTTCCCAGGATTCCGAGATCAATGGCGACCTGAGTCGAGAGGACTGTCATGGAAGCACCGGTATCCACAATGAGTTGGGCCGGTCGTTCTTGATTCAACATGACAGGAACGACAAATGACCCTCCACTTTTGGTGAGGGGTATGGTGATTTCCTGATTGACAGGTCTGTCCTGCTCTTCCTCATTCAACGAAGACACCTGAGTAGAAATCTGGGTGTCAGGAGGTGCCGGGTCGGGAATGGATTTGGGGATTTCTTGAAGTGTTGCAGGCGTGGATGACGCTTGATTACTGAGAGAAGGACTTTGTGTTGGCAATAGCGTGCAGTTAAATAATTGGGCTGGATTGTCTGTTAACACGCGTGTTCCGGATTCATCAAAACAGTCATATGTCTCTGAATGCCCTGGAGACACCAATAGGGCAGTGTATATCATCAATCCTGGCACCCACCAAAAGGTGGTGTGGTGAGGATTCCTAAGAAACGAAACACGGCGCCATTCATACATAACGGGAAAAGAATACCAAGATGCGAGGGGAAAAGGCTATGAAGGCAATTAACCGCTGGTATCGGGTGTTAAGGGAATGGTGGCCTGCACATGCGAGCCGGTTTCCAACACCTGGGTGGACAGAACTACAGTTTCTGGTTCGATCCTGTTCACCTGCACCCGACCTTCCAACATCTCTCCCTGTTTGACGATATAGATGGCCTCTCCATTGGTGAGGAAGGCCTGACTTTCACCCCCTTTGGTTAAATACCCCAGGAACCGGAATTGGTTAAGTTGTTCCCTGGCCCGTTGCCCTGCAAGGTCGGCCATGGAGGGACCTGGGGGTGACGGTTGGGGCGGAGCCGGGGAGGGCGCTGTTTCGGAAGGGCGAGAAGCGGGGGCTTTGGCAATTTTTTTTTCGTGGGCGACTTGGGACATGCCTAGAGGTGCAAAGATGTTGCGGGGTAGAGAGAATTTTGCGGTTTGGCGAGGGTTAGAAAATTCCGGATCTAACTTCAGGTCTTTAATCGGGGGAAGTGGGACTCCTGACGTGGCAGAGGAAAGCAGGGGATCTGTTGGCGTAGAATCCCACATTTGGAAGATCGTCACCATTCCCCAGGCCAATAATAAGCCTCCTAACACCAGCCATTTTCGTTGATTCGTCATTAGGCTTTTGTTTTTTTACCCGGTTCAGGAAATTCTTTCAGAAAGGTGGAGACCTTCAGTTTAAAGATAACCCCTTTCTGTTTTTTAGATGTTTCAACGGACAGTTTTTCGATAAAGAGATAGGGCCAGCGTTGCTCCAGTTCGAAAATGAATTTTCGAATAGCTTCATAGGGGCCTGCAGCTTCAAACGCAAACGTGCCTTTTGTGGCCAGTTTATGGGCGAGGGGCTTGAAATCATATCCCATGCCAGGAATTTGTACGTGATTTTGTTTCGCCAAATCGGCAATGTCTAAACTTAAATCTGTGAATTCACCGGAATCCGGAAGCGCATTCCACATGGTGGATAGAATGGTTTGGGTCTGCCGGGCTGTCTGCATGGTTGTCTGTGTATGCAAGGACGCTTGATTCAAGGCCGTGATGTGTTGAAAACGGTCCTGGGCGGGGTAAAAGATAAAGGCAAACATCCCGACCGATGACAATCCGGCAAGGACCGTCACGATAAACAGCGGACCTAAATATTTTGAAATCCGGATCGTCGTCTTTGATCCCTGTATGATCTGGAAAGAATTCATCGTTGTTTGGGAACCCCTGTCAGGTGAGAAGTTGGGTGTCGGGCATCATAGGTGACGGTGAGCGAAAATACGCTATGTGAGTCCACTTGCTCCTCTTTGGTCGTTTTTGTGGAATGCTGCGATAGCAACACATTCTGAAAGGCTGCGTGCTTCTCTAACTGGTGAATGAGTCGATTGAGGTCTGGTAAAGATGCTGCCGATCCTTGGAGAAGGATGGTGTCGGTTTTTTCATTGAGAGACACTGAATTCAGGGTGATATCTGAAGGAATCGCTGTTTCCAGATCCGTCAATAATTGTGTCCAGGAAAATCCCACCCGTTCACGAACCTGTTTCACAAAAGTGACTTTTGAGGGAATACTTCGAATGGCCTGGTGCGAAAGGTCAAGCCCGGCCGCCCTGGCTTGGGCGACCAATTGTTGGTTGGCCGTCTCGACACCCGCGGCTTGCTCTTCTAGGACATCAATCTGTTCATGTAATGCGTTTCCTTCCCACCAGAGTGAAGCCGTAAGGGCGAGGGCACCGGCGGTGAGAAGGGTGAGTCCGAATTGAGACAATTGAAGAAGAGGAATACCGGGTGCAGATAAATTCCTATGTACACGTGGGATCATCATGCCACCATGAGACTGGCATAGCCTGGCAATGCCGCTTCTTCCAGGTGGCTCACCGCCAGGTGTGTATTTAAGAGATGAAAATGTGAGGCCGGGGATAGTGAGGTAATTCGAATGTGAGGCACATGTCCTCCACTGGCCTTAAGGGTCTGTTGAATGTGGTCGAGAGGCGGCATAAGGCTCTGTCCGAGGGTTAGATCAGTGGTCATGAACAGATTAACCGGGGAAGATGCCGTGGCAGCAGATACGGGAAACATCTCGAAATAATATTGCAGTGTGGCCAGAATTTCCTTTTCCACCTTCATAGCGGTGTATGAAGGGTAGGGAGAATTTTTTGTGGCGCAATTTTGATGGGTGTCAGAAGAGGGATCTTCTGACGATCTCGAAGGATGATCTCTGGTCTCCCTGTGCTTCTCCGACTCAGGATCCAGTGAAGGCTCCTGATGATCATGGGTCTCCGTTTTGATGGCAAGAGCCTTTGTGCGAATGAAGCGTGGGCTGCCATCCTGAAAGGCCAAAAATGAAAATCCCCAATGACTGATGAAGAGGAACATGAATGTTGGGGGAGGAGAGGTCCGAGAAGAGTTTTCAGCCGTGAGCCGGTCCTGGATGTTGGGGCGGTACAGATCAAAGACATCGAGCCCCGACATTCCAACCGAAGTTGGAATGAGATCTGCCTCTAAGCACAGGTTCTCATATTGTTCAATAATTTCATGGCGAATGGCCGTGCCTAACACTCTGACATGTTCTGTGGTATCCGGGGGAAGAGAATCCCTGACCGAGGCGGACACATAGAGACCGAAGGCCAGCCGTGATTGGGAGGTATCCAGTTTGAGGTCCTGTTGAAAACGCCAATTCACGAGTGCCGTCTGCTCCGGTTTTTTTGTGGGAAAGGATGCAAAATCAAAAATGCTCGTCCTGGCGCATATATCCGGAAGACTGAGTGCAATGGAAATTGGGCGACGATAGGGCTTGGCCAGCGCCTTGAGTTGAGTAAGAAACTCATCGGTATTGGCAATATTGAGTTTGGTCGAAGAGAGGGTAAGGACTCCCGGGGAAAGCGGGAGTCTGGCGATGTGTCGGAGCGAACTTTTACGCCAATGTTTTTTAATTTCCACCAGGCATAGCTCTTCATCTGAAAGAGAGAGTGCGACGGTGGGGGCGGAGATGGGGAAAAAATGCATTAGATTTCCTCGATCGGAGTGACCCGATTAATTTCTTTGAGCGTCGTTTCTCCTCGGTAGACTTTTTCAAGAGCTGCTTGCCGTAGCGAGGTCATCCCCTGAGCCATAGCGGCCGTGCGAATTTCTGAAATAGATTTCTCGTTTAAAATCATTTCCTTGATGGAGTCGGTCATATCCAAAAATTCTGTAATGGCTTTTCGACCTCGGAAACCTAAACCGTGGCATTCATTGCATCCTTTCCCTTCGAAAAAGGTCAGGTGTTTCACGTCTTCATATTCAATGCCGGATTCCTGGCATTGCTCAGGATGTATCTGAACGGGGATCCGGCAGGTTGGGCAAATGGATCGCACCAGGCGTTGGGCGAGAATACAACTCAAGGAAGCTACAAAATTGTACGACTCAATGCCCATATTCACAAACCGGCTAATGACATCAAAGGCATTATTCGCATGCACGGTAGAAAAGACCAAATGCCCGGTGAGTGCCGATTGAATGGCAATTTGTGCCGTCTCTAAATCCCGAATTTCTCCGACCATAATTTTATCAGGATCATGCCGCAAAATGGATCGAAGCCCTCTGGCAAACGTGAGCCCCTTTTTTTCATTGACGGGAATTTGTACGATCCCCTTTAATTGATATTCCACCGGATCTTCAATGGTAATGATCTTATCTTCGTCGGAGTGCACCTCATTGATCGCGGCATACAGGGTTGTTGTTTTTCCGCTTCCTGTGGGTCCGGTCACCAGCACCATGCCATAGGGGCGGGTGATGGCTCGCCGGAATCGCCGAAGGTCTTCTCCGGTATACCCAAGGGCTTCCAGGCGCAGCCCCTGGACCCCTGCGGATATATGTTGTTTATCCAGAATTCTGATGACCACCGATTCTCCGTACACACTTGGCAATATGGAGACCCGGAAATCAATGGTTCGGTGATTCAGCAGCAGCTTGAACCGACCATCTTGCGGTGTACGACGTTCCGCAATATCGAGTTCCGACATGATTTTAAGCCTGGATATGAGAGAGGGGTGAATGCCGGTATCAAAAGGATCCATGGCTAAATAGAGGACGCCATCAATCCGGAACTTGACCTCCACCGTGCGTTCCGTGGGCTCAATATGAATATCACTCGCCTGCTTTTGCAGGGCGGTTAAGATAATCGTATTGACCAGTTTGACGACCGGGCTGAGGTCCTTGGTGATCCGTTCAACGGAGAGGATTTCTTCGCCTTTCTCGTCTTCTTTAATCAGCACTGGATCCAATTCCGCTTTGATGCGTGTGAGCACTTGGCTATTGCCTTCACTATTGCTCAAGGCTTCAACGATAGCCGAGTGAGATGTCACCACTAATCGCAACTCAAATCCCAATTGGTGCTCCAATTCATCGATCATACGCAGGTCTTGTGGTTTTGCGAGAGCGATGGTCAGAATCTGGCCTTCTTGTTCAATGGGCACGAATTCATACCGATGCATGAGTTCGACCGGAATGGACTCCATGAGCGGTGAGGGGATACGAAATTCCTTAAGCGTATTCCATGGTAAACCATATTGATCAGCCAGGACCTGGCCGATCACCTCTTCTGTGTGGGTGCCTCGTTCTAACAAAATGGTGGGAATAGTCTGATTGGTTGATCGGGCCGTTTCGATCAACGTCTCTTTTTCCCGTTCCAGGATGAGCCCCTTTTCCACCAGGAGGTCTTCGAAGGGCATGCGTTTAACTGGTGTGGTCATGGTTTTTTTCTCGTCGAGGTCACTGGGTCGTTACACCGCTCCTGCCATTTGGAAAATAGGAAGATAGAGGGCAATGACCACACCTCCTAAAATAACGCCAATCACAATGATGAACATAGGCTCGATCCATGTCATCAATCGGGATAATTGAAAATCCAATTCTCCTTCATGAAATTCGGCCACCTCAAAAAGCATGGCTTCCAGTGAACCGGTCGTTTCACCGACTTCAACCATTTCCAGGGTGAGGCGAGGGAGAAAGTTTTCTTTTTTTAATGCCGCGGAGAGGCTGGTACCTTCCCGAACATGAACAATGACTGATTGGAGCGCTTTGGCAAAGACTTTATTGGGCATGGATTTCGCTGTGACTTGCAGGGCCGATAGCAACGGGATTCCGCCTCCAAGAATGGTTGACAGCGTTCTGGCTAACCGAATCACTTGATTTTTTAAAAACAAGGGCCCAAGTATCGGAGCGTGGAGAAATAACCAATGTATTTGCCATTGACCTTGAGGGGTGTTTTTCCACCAATAGATCACTATCCCCGCAAGCCCGATGAAAATCAGCAGTCCGATCATCCATTGAGTGGCGGAATGGGTCAGATCAATCAAGAGCTGGGTGGCCCAGGGCAATTCCACGCGACTTTCTTGATAGACTTCCGCAAATGAGGGAAGCACAAAAAATAACAGACCCACGGTCACCAGGAGACCAAACCCCAATAAAAATATAGGGTAAATGGTCGCTTTCACGACTTTTTCCCGAACCCCAATAAGCATTTTTAAATACGCAATATATCGGCTTAGGACTTCAGGAAGGTTGCCAGCCTGTTCCCCGGCTCGTAAGGAAGCTTGATAGAGTTCTGGAAAGTAGGTTGGGTGATGGGTCATGGCTTCTGAAATGGCCGATCCTCCTCGAATATGCTCTCGTACGGATTGCAGAGCTTGTTGAAACCCCGCCTGGGTGTTTCGTTCTGCCAGAAGATCAAAGCACCGCAACATGGGCAATCCGGCTTTGAGCAGAGCTAAGAATTCCTGATTGAAAATCAGGAAATCTCTAAGTGCTAAAGGACGCGGCCGTTTTTTTCGTGAGACGATCTGCCTGGCGCCAGAGCCTGCCAGGTCAAGAACCAGCAGTCCTTGAGCCTCAAGTTGAGAGCGAAGGCTTTGAGATGTCTCGCCGTCCCCATCGGTTTCAATAATCGTTCCATCCGGACGAGCGGCTTTGTAATGAAACCGGGGCACTAGGGTGACTCAGGTAAATGAGGATTGCCAAGTGAGAGTATATGTTTTGGCTCAGGGGCACTTTCCACACGATTGTCCTGTATGGGAAGCCTTTCATGTTGTACCGGTTCAGCCAGGGCCTCTGGGATGGCAGAAGAATCGGCTGGCTCGCTTGGATGACTCGAAGTGCTTACCGCATTCGGCTGAGATGCCATGGGGGAGGTGACCTGAATTTTGAATCCGGTCATAATCACATCAGAATCGAGGTCATTCCATTCATGTAATTGGGCAATGGAGACATCATACATTTGGGATAATTTCCAGAGGGAGTCGCCACTTTGAATGACGATCCGTCCTTGGGAATCCGGCACGCGTTTATCCCGCGAAGAGGATGGTGGTTTGGGGATTGAGAGTTTCGTTTGCAGGGGTTGTCCTTTACCTGATGACTTGTGGAGTTCCTGTTTAATCAGCGTGATATCAGTGGAAAGCTGTTTCATGCTCGTCATAATTTGCTGGAATGATTGGTTGAGGATTTGAATATCTGACACGAGCTGCGTGGTATCCGGCATGCTGGCAACCTGGCCCTCAAGTTCCATGTTGTGCTTTCGCAGTTGATCTCGCTCGGCCTGAGTGTCCAGAAGTTCTCCACGAATATGTTGCAGTTCAAGCCCTTGATCCTGTTCCCGATGCTGAATGGATTGCGTACGACCTTTCAGCGATTGCAGTTCACCCGCTTGTTTGGCCATGAGAATTTTCAATGCCCCTATTTCAGCTCGCAAATTTTCATTTTCTAGCCTTGCCTCTTGAAGGAGAACCTGTTGGTGAGAAGTCTGGGAGGCATACTCTATCGATGAATCGACCGCGACCGGTTTGGTCGGTTTTTGAGCACAGCCGCCTAAAATCAGGATAAATGTTCCGCTCAGAATCATGTGCGTCCAATGATTACATTTCATTTCCTACCTACCATTCTGTATAGGGAGTGCCATTCAGCGATTGACCGTCACTCCCACTTTTAACATCAAATATTCCAGCAGGAGAGTCCTCGCCCTCCTCCTGTTCTTCATAAATTTCGGTCCATGTGGTCGAGGAGTGGGTAAAGGGATCCACGGGGATGGCTCGAAGATACTTCTCTTCCACCAGGTCCTCTAAGGTCGCCGGATATTCCTTTCTATCCGCATAAAATTGATCAATGACCGCTCGCATTGTGAATAAATTTTGCTTCAGAGCAGCTTCCTTGGCTTTTATTGCCGTATGTTGAAACGTGGGAATCGCGATAGAAACCAGAATCCCCACGATTGCCACGACAATCATGAGCTCCAGCAAAGTGTAGCCCTTTTTGCCAAAAACTACAAAGTGGGTCATTACCATTCACGATAGGGGGTGCCATCAATTGCCTTTTTTTCGCTGGTGGTATAGATGTCAAAGACATCTTCCCCGCACCACCGGGATTCGTCTGGTTCATCCTGGAAACACCGTAGCCCCCATTCAGTGGTCTCTGTTATGGGATCAAAGGGGATTTTCCGGAGGTATCGTCGAATTTTTGGTCCCTCACCGAGTTGGGCTTCGTCGCCGGTTAATTCAACCTTTAAAAGGGTCTCAAGCGTTTTGGGATACCCCGTTATCCCGGTTTCCTCTTTGCAAGTTAATTTATTTTTGACACATAACGGTCCCAGGAGGGTAGCGCCATCTCTCGCCCAATCTAGTTGAAATGCATCAATAGCAGTTCGTACCGTTCGTAAGGTGTGGCGAAGCTCCAACTCTTGCGACCGTTTAATGCCGACTTTCGCAATGGGTAGGGCGACGGAGGCTAATATGAACATAATGACCAACGTGACCAGGAGTTCGATTAAGGTTACCCCCCTTTGAGCTGACGAGGGTTTATTCCACCAACACTCTGCCATGTTCCACCATGACCGGGATAGATTGGCCATTGGCTCCCAAGAACGTTGATTGTTGAATGTGAATGTTTGAGGTTCCCGGCCCCGTGGCTTCAAAAACCACCGTGGCAAGTGAGCCGCTTCCTTGGACGGCTGTTCCTTCCTGACCCATCTGGAGAACCAGTTGTCCTAAATGTGGCACGGCGGAGACGGTCATACTTGGAACCATTTGCTGAGATGTCCATACTGTTCCTTCATTGGCCTGCGCAAAGGAGAGGACCGCTGGGTCATAGGTCAGCGTGAGAGAGGTTTTTCCGACCGATGACAGGTTTTCCCCTTGAATGGTGATGGATATTTGCTCTCCGACTTTAACTGACGCAGCGGTCGGCAGGACTTGTAGGCGAGACCTATCGGTCACAGGCTGCGATGCATCCGCCGAGCCTGGTTCCACGGATGTTGAATCGGATGTCATTCCATCAGTTAATGAGAAATCTTTGGGGAACGCTGCCGATTCGGAAGAATCGGTCGTGTCTGTGAGCAAGTCCTGGGTGTTCAGAAGAGACACAGCCGGGTCGGGTTGTGAAAACATCGGCTTGGTGGTGTACTGATTGGCCGTGCCGGACCAGAGAGTCTGTTTCGCTAACTGCTGAGGTTGGACGTTTCGGACAATATGAGGGGTAATCACCAAAATGACCTCGGTCGTAATTTTTTCCTTATTAGTGTTACTGAGGAGGTCACCAAGCCCGGGAATGTCATCGACCCCGGGAACGGAATCCCGCGTCTTTGAGTCCTCCTCTGAAAGGAGCCCGCCGAGCACGACGGTCTCACCATCCCGCATATTGAGGGCGGTGTCCGCGGTACGGGTTCCAAACTTGAATTGGGTAATTAAGGGAGAGACTTGAAGTATTTCCCTAGCTCCCAGGCGGGTGACTTCTATCTGTAATCGCAGGGAAATGGTGTTGTTCAAGTGGATGGTCGGCTCAACGGTGACTTTGATGCCCGTATCCTTAAACTCAATGGAGGTCACGGTCGATGTGGTAGGTGTTCCTCCCGTGGTGGCTTGACCCGGTAAGACATTGGTCGTTGAGAGAAGAATGGGCTGTTTATCCCCGACATTGATGGAGGCCTTTTGATTATTGAGCACTCTGAGTTTAGGCGAAGCCAGGGTTTTTGCCTGGGACTCCTGTTTGAAAAAATTCAGCAACACACTGCTGGGAAAACGAAACAGATAAGAGCTTTGACCAATGCTCGTGAGTTCCTGGAATGTCCATGATGTTGCAAGTGTGTCAAAGGTTCCTTTTATAGGTCTAGTAGGATCCGTTGAATCGAAATTTGGCGGAAAAACTCCAAAGCCAGCTTCTTTGGCAAACTGTAAACCCAGGTTTTGTCTGTCGGTGCGGTTGACTTCCAGGACTTCCACTTCAAACAGGACTTCCGAGTCGCTACGATCATTGGCCAGGATGATTTGCTCCGCCAGAGTGACCTTGGCCGGTTCGTCCCGTATGACCACGGTGTTCAAGGGCTCGTTCACATAGACGCGCTTTGTTTCCAGAATCGTCCGAAGCAGATTCGCGATATCTTTGGCTTTGGCATTGGAAAGATAAAACGTGCGGATTTGCAGGTCATCATATTGCTCCCGTTTTTGCTTGGTATCGGGGATGACCAGGAGTCGATCAGGGCCCACGCGTTTGGCAAACAATTGGTTGGTCGTCAAGATGAGATTTAAGGCTTCATCAAAGGGTGTGTCCTTAGTGAAAATGGTGACGAGGTCATCCCGAACATCCTTATCGAATAGAATATCGATGTTGGCGGTTCTCGCTAAAATTTCAAAGACCTGTTTAAGACGGGTATTCTGGAATCGAAGAGTCACGGGCTCGGCGGAGCCACCGATGGCTTGAGTAGCTTTCTGCAGTTGAACCACTCTGGTGATGCCTTCAACAGCCTCGGACAGGGAGGGGTCCAATTCCACGGCTGATTCATAGAGCGCCATGGCTTCGTCGTATCGACCAAGGCCTTCCATTTTGTTGGCATCCAAAAAGGTTTGATGAGCACTCTTTAAGCGCCAGACATCGTTGAGGGCCGTATGGTGTTCTTTATTTTGTGGATCCAGCCCCACTGCTATTTGAAATTCCTGAAGGGCTTCGCCCATTTTCCGCTCTTTCACCATTTGTCTTCCACGGGAGAAATGTTGATTTGCCGCACGAATTTTCACCGCTTTGAATTTTTCATCAATTTCCTTATTGAAGGGGTCTTTTCTTAGGGCCTCCCGATAAGCCGCCACGGCCCCATCAAAATCGCCCTTTTGTTCAAGTTCATCCCCAAGTTGTGTTTCACGAAGAGTGCAGGACATCAGAGCCATCATAAAGACCATGGCCAACACGCAAAACGGATTTAATCTATGCATTGGAACCTTCGCAATTTAATGAGAATGACGGGGGGGTAAGACAGAAGAAATCAAAAATCCTCCTGAACATAGCACATCTGTCAAGTTCGAGCTAGAGATACCTGCTCGTTTCTTTAAGCTACTCTAGTTTCTGTATCGGATATTCCTTCGTCAATATTGAGCCTGAAAATTTTGTCAGAGAATAAAAGAAGGGTGTTCGGTTAAGCCCAAAGGGAGGTACGAATAGGAGCATTATCATACATAATCGTTATGGAAAATCTAATGGTTTAATCTTACTGGAAAATTTGGATATCCTCTGCCGGGGCTTCTGTTGATGGAGCTTGAACCGGGGAAGTTGTCGAAGGAGTATCCCCTAGGGAAGTTTCCCCTGAAGGAAGTGCGTTCCCTGCGGGAGCACAGTTGGCCGGCGCATTCGGATTGAGCGGGTTGACCTGGCAGTTGGTGCTTCCCTTGGCTTCGAAGCGGATGGCTTGGTACGTCTTGGCACCCTTGAAGATATCCTGGTTGTACGGGGTCTCGGTGCTGGTACTTCTGACTCCATGAATCTCCTGGCCAATTTTTATAAGCGCAAACTTGTTTCCGGTCATGGGATCAGCGTAGGCCTTCCGGAGATACCGTTTGGGTGACTTCTTCGTTAATTCTTCAAGGGTTCGCGGCCATTGGTTGGGGCGTGTGGCTTTTTGAATTTCCCAGTCCGCCACAAACCGTTCAATGGCTTTCGCAATACTGGTCCCACGAAATTGTAGCTCAGCCTCTCGATCCCGTTGCATGATGACCGACCATGGTTGAGTGACTTCCATCGTGGCAATGGACATGACGACCACCAGCATCATGACGAAAAGGTAGGTGACCCCATTCTGGTTTGTGAGAGAGGCCATCCGGCTTTCCGAATATTCCTTGAAAGATTTCCTCATTGAATGATGCTGTCTGTGTGTGAGGGTGCCGGCATCAGTTTCATGACCACTGCGCCATGGAGTTGAGTGAGGGTTACTTGTGGATAATCAGCCGTCTTCGTCCTTTCTCTGTTAGGAGCACCCAACCAAAAATTAAAAATGCGGCGCCAAAGGTATCGGCAACGAGATCCAAAATGTCAGCCTGACGCTGGGGGACAAACCATTGATGGATCTCATCGGAAATTCCGAATGCGATGACGCAGATGATGGCGAGGCCCATATTCCCCGCGTTCGGGGTTGTATATTTTAATGCGCGATAGAGCAAAATCCCGAGGACGCCATATTCGCAGGCATGTAAAAATTTATCATTAATATTGAATATAAAGGAAGGGAGGTGGAGTTGTTGGGCAGGATTTGATTGAGAGGACAGATACACAATAGCGAGCGCATAGAGGACTACTGGTCCCCAATACTTCAATATCACGAATGGTTTTGATATGGTTTGGGTCGGAGAAATCTGACACGTCCTTTTTGAATGGTGGCTTAATTGTTGGATAATAATCAGTTTGGCCGTGTAATGAAATACCGTACGTCTTCGATTTGCACGACGGGCAAGATCATCCCGTCCCCTTTCTGATCATGAGAAAAACTATAGATGAGTGATTCATCGGCAACCAGAGTACCAAAAAAAAGGACGCCGATGGCAATTTGCTCACCCTTTTGTTGCTGACTCCGAATTTGCTTGGCCGATTCAAGAGAGGGGAGGGCCACCAGATAGTCTGGCAATCCCATGGGCTTAAAGCGAACAATACCCCATGATGTGGATGTGAGTTCTGGGCCAAGGGCCACCAAAAATCCCTGATATTCTGGCATATATCTTCGGAGAAAGCCTGACCACAAGAAGGCAATGGGCTGTTGCAGGATGTCCTTGTGAATAAGGCGGGCCTCGTCTCGTGTGCGATTTAGTTGGAACAGGCGCTCACTTTGCTCCGTGTGATCCAGGCTCTGTAAGGTATGCCAATCCGGCGGGTGGCCTTCAAGTTCCTGAAGGAATTGTTCCTGTTCTTTTGGAAGCAGGAGGGGTCGGATACTCTTAGGAATTAGTTGGTGCAAAGACTGGCTTTCCAGTTGGATAAGAGGTTGGATTCCTTTGGCCATGGGAGGTTGTCCGTTGACCTGATCCGGAAACTGAAGCCCTGCACAAAAACTGAATAACGCAAGAAAATACAATAAGGGGTTTTGGCTTCGTTTCATGGGTTTGCGTTCTCGAAGACAGGTGTTGGGTGAAGGAAAGCGCAGAGTGTTGGAATGGGTGAATTCAGCCCAGGCCATATTATTAAAAGATAAATACACCCCATCGGCTATATGGGCCATTTTTCTTCCCGCCAGGCCATATCCCAAAACATCCATTCATATTGCGAACTGATGAGAAAGGCTTCCTCCATCCTGCCTTTTTCTGCCCTGCCTGCGGTTTTCGCGCAGCGATCGACGACTTCGCGCAGCCATCGGGTGACTTCTGCAAATTCGGGTGACCCATACAGCTGCAACCATTCATAATACGGATGAGAGGGTTTGGGTGCTGCCTTTTCCAAGAGGTGGTGTCCGATTTCACAATAGACCCATGCACAGGGAAGAGTTACCACCGTAATTTCCCCGAGTGTCCCGGTTTGTGCAACGCTTCTCATATGGCGACAATAGGCATAATTTGTTGGAGAAAGGGGAGTGGATCGCATGTCCTTGGGGGAAAGAGCCCATTGTTTTCCATACGATTCATGAAGCCCTCGTTCGACGGTTATCGTGTCTTCAACGAGTTTGGCAAAGCGAAGGGCCGTATCTCCATCCGTCGCTTTGGCCGATCCTAGAGCAAAAACTCTGGCCAATTCTTCTAAATACCTCGCATCTTGTAGGATGTAATATTGAAACTTTTTTGCCGGTAACGTGCCTTTGCCCAATGCCAGGACGAAGGGATGTTTTAACTGGGCTGCCCAAATAGGGGCTGCACGATTTCGTAATTGTTCTGAAAACGTCATGAGAGTCCGTGGTGAATTTTTCTCAACGTGTGTGGTGCCACTAGTTTTGTAGAACGGAGCGAGCCACTTGAAATGCTCTATCCATATCCGGCATATGGCCGAGATCCGGAGTGACCTGGAGATAGCGGATCACATTATTCGCATCGACGACCATGACGGCTCGTGCCAGGACATGCGGCCCCTCCAACAGTAATCCGTGGGAAGACCCAAACTCTCCGCCTCGAAAATCAGACAGAAATTCAACATTGGTAATGCCCGCTTCTTTCGCAAATCGTTCTTGAGCGAAAGGGGTATCGATACTAATGGTGATCAGTTGCACTTGTTGATCAAGACCCTGGTTTTTCTCACTCAGATAATGCGTTTGTTGTTCGCACACCTTGGTATCCAGGGAAGGCACAATATTGATAATGCGGACTTTCCCTTGCGTTTCATGAATGTTTACGAGTGATAAATCGCCTTTTGCCAATGGGACCGCACGAAGAGTCTCTCCGGCTTTCACTTCAATACCACTCAGCGGCAAAGGAGTGCCTCGAAATAGAATGGTCGAACCCTCTCCTGTTCCGGCGCTTTCTTTATCAACTGGAATGTTTTTATAGGAGAAATCGTGTCCTGATTGATCATTAAAGGTCGAACAACCCGGTAATGGCACAGCCGTTAAGATGAGAAATAACGAAATAATCGAAATTCTTGGCATAATAATGCTCCTTCTATCCGGATCGGTAATCCGAGCTTGAGGTGCCGTGGTGTGTAAAAACTATCATTTTCTTTCAAGCTTAGGGTGATAGCCTGTTGGAAAATGTTTCGTCAGGATTTTCGTTCTAAAAATGAGAGGATGTATTGGTTCACGATAGTGGGTGCTTCCCATTGTGCAAGGTGTCCGGCCTCAGGGATGACATGCCATTCAACATGCGGTAACTGGTCTTTTACCCGTTCACCGACTTTGAGTGGAAACACCCGATCATGCTCCCCCCACAAGAGGAGGACCTGATGAGAAATCTTTTGAAGCCTATTTCCATATTGTCCCTCCCATGTCTTGATATTGTCCATTAAAGAATAGAGGGGGGCAAGAAAGTCGCCCCGTTGGCGATTATGAAATGAACGATCAATGATCGTAGGGGAAATGAGTGCTGGATTATAAATGATTTCTTTGAGAATATGTTCCGTGGTCCTTTTTCCTGCCATCCAATTTCCCAATTTTGCGAGCCAGAGGGGAGGGCGGTGATAGAGAAAGCTTTGGTAATGCGGGGAAGCGATACTATTTTCAACCTGGGCAGGAAATCCTGATATGAGCACAAGTCGTTCCACACGTTCCGGGTAGTCAAGGGCCATGGCCATTGCCAACCCCGCTCCCATGGAATTCCCAACTAAAGTGGCTCGTGGAATATTGAGGGTATCCATGAATTCCCGAAAAAACTCCAAGAGGTATTTTGGTGTGTACGCGGCTTCCGGTTTATCAGAGAGCCCAGAGCCGAGCAAATCCAGGATGATGACCCGATGAGTATGGGCCAGAACAGAATATTGATGTTCCCATTGCCACATCGACCCGCCAAATCCATGGATAAGGATGAGCGGTGGACCTTGCCCGACGTCAAGATAGGCAATGCGATGGGTGTTGACTCTGGTGATCTGATAGGGCACACGTTGGATTAGTTCGATTCCGGAAGGGAGTGCCCTGAGAGAGGAGCAACCCAAGATCGTCAAGCATCCAAGTGAGACCATGAAAAGGAGAAATGATCGGAAGTGAGAGCGGCCCTGCATTATTATTCCAGATGAATCAGAGTTTCATCAGGATTCACTTCATCTCCTTCTCTCACGTAGATGGTGATGACGGACCCGGCAATAGGCGATTGGACGCGATTCTCCATTTTCATGGCTTCTACCACCAAAAGGGAATCACCCACGTTGACACTTGAACCCTCGGTAACGAGGACCTTGACCACGCGGCCAGGCATGGGTGTGGTCACGTCTCCAGGTTGTGATGGCTTGGGACGTTTTTCCCTCTTTGATGTCTGGGATGGTGGAGGGTCAGGTGAGCCGGCTAAGACTTCCTGAATCGGTTCGAGATACACTTCTTCAAGTTTGTCATTCACCTTAATATAATAGGGTTTCACGCCGTCAACCGTCTGCCCGGATCCCGACACGCGAATGTGATAGGCCTCGCCGTGAACCGTCACGTTAAATTCTACCGGGGCTAAATGAAGATCGTGAGCCACAGCCGGTCCACTCTCCGAGGAGTCATGCAGGGGCTCGGGTTTTAGTTCCCCTCGCTCCCGTTCATCAAAAAATTGCAACGCCACTGATGGGAGGAGTGCATAGGAGACAATGTCTTCTTCAGCCATCTCTCGCCCAACGAGTTCCTGTTTTGCATCGTCCAGTTCAGGGTCAAGGTTGTCAGCGGGACGACCGGACACGGGGACGTCGCCTTCCAAGGCTTTTTGCCGAATCTTGGAGTTGAGGGTGCCAGGTGGTTTCCCATACAAGCCTTGAAAATAATTTTTGGTTTCATTGGTAATCACTTTATAGCGTTCACCGGTTAAAATATTCAGTGTCGCTTGCGTTCCGACAATTTGGCTGGTGGGGGTGACGAGAGGAGGATACCCCATGTCCTTTCGCACGCGCGGGATTTCTTCCAGCACTTCTTTGATTTTCCCCAGGGCATTTTGCTCGGCCAATTGGGCTGCCAAATTCGAGAGCATTCCACCAGGCACTTGGGAGAGAAGAATGTCCGTGTCGACACCGGTAAAATCGCTTTCAAATTGGCGATAGCGTTTTCGTGCCTTGCGTAATTTATCCGCAGCCGGAGCGATCTGCTCAAGATTCAATTTCGTGTCATACGGTGTATTCCGCAGGGCGGCAATAAACGATTCGGTTGGAGGATGGGAGGTACCGCCGGAAAGGGGAGATAAGGCGGTATCCAGAATATCCAACCCGCCCATAATCGCCATCAGGGAAGACATGGAAGCCATACCGGAGGTGTAATGTGTGTGCAGGTGAATCGGGACTCGAACCGTGGCCTTTAATCGTGAAATCAGTTCATAGGCTTCAAAGGGAGGTAGGAGTCCGGCCATATCTTTAATGCAAATGGTGTCTGCCCCAAGATCTTCGAGTTGTTTGGCTTGTTCCACAAAATGATTCAGGCTGTGGACCGGACTGACGGTATAACAAATGGTTGCTTCGATATGCTTGCCGCAAGCCTTCACCACTTCCATGGCCGGCCTGATATTTCTGATGTCATTCAGCGCATCAAAGATCCTGAAGACATCAATGCCGTTTTGAGCCGACAATTCAATGAATTTTTCAAGGACGTCGTCAGCATAGTGTCGATATCCCACAAGGTTTTGCCCACGCAAGAGCATTTGAAGACGGGTTTTCGGCATGGCCTCCCGGAAAGCTCGTAGGCGCTCCCAGGGGTCTTCCTTAAGAAACCGGAGGCATGAATCGAAGGTGGCACCACCCCACACTTCTAGTGACCAAAATCCGACTTCGTCTAATTCGGATGCCACGGATAAGAGATCCTCTGTGCGCATGCGGGTCGCCAACAGAGATTGGTGTCCATCCCGTAGAGCCACATCGGTTAAAAAGACCTGGCGCTTCGGAGATGCTTCGATATCCAGAGCGGGAGCGGCATCCAATTTTGTCCGGGTAGGGACGGGACGACTGGGTTTCCTGCTTTTATCAGAGTGTGCGGTTTTTCGTGACATAAGGCGACCTTTCACATGTGCAACGGGATCACAACGTTATCGTGACGGTTGTTATAATCCTTCAAACGCGGCGATGGCTGCGGACAGGGCAATAACCAGATCCTCCGGTTCTTCTGCTTCCTCATATTCAAAGAGTTCTGGATGGCGTTCAAGATAGGAGGTGTCAAATCGCCCGGCTCGAAAATCCGGTTCTTCCATGAGCTTTGTCATAAATGGAATAGTGGTTTTGACACCCCGCAGGACAAATTCTTCGAGTGAGCGATGAGTTCGGCGAACCGTTTCGTCCCAGGTTCGACCATGAACCGTCAACTTGGCTAACAGGGCATCATAATACGGAGGGACGGTATAATCTTTGTACACCGCTCCGTCAATGCGGACTCCAACGCCGCCAGGGGATAAATAAGCCGTGATTTTTCCCGAGGAGGGTCGAAATCCGTTTTGGGGATCTTCCGCATTCACCCGACATTGAATGGCATAGCCCTGGAGATTGACCTCATGCTGCCCGAAGACCAGAGGGCGTCCTGCGGCAATCCATAGTTGGGATTGCACAATATCAACGGTGGTAATCTGTTCCGTGACAGTGTGTTCCACTTGAATGCGAGGGTTCATTTCCATGAAATAGTATCGTCCATCGGGATCCAACAAAAACTCCACGGTCCCGGCATTATAAAACTGGGCGGCGCGAGCCATGGCGATGGCCGCTTCCCCCATTTCCGCCCGTAGTCGTGGGGTTAACACAAGTGACGGGGCGATTTCTATGAGTTTTTGATGGCGCCGCTGAATCGAACAATCGCGTTCTCCCAGATGAATCACATAGCCGTTTTTGTCTGCCAGTAATTGAAATTCAATATGGTGGGGTCGTTCCACATATTTTTCAAGAAATAATTCCCCGTTTCCAAAGGCTGCCAGGGCTTCACGGGCTCCCGCCTCCATGGCCTCTTGTAATTCATCGTCCGAACGCACGACGCGGAGGCCTCGCCCTCCACCCCCGGCGCTGGCTTTGACCATAACCGGGTATCCCGCCTTATGGGAGAACGTCAGGGCCTCTTCTAGGGTACTCACACTGCCATCTGTCCCTGGAACAACAGGGACGCCAATTTTTATGGCCAGTGCTCGAGCCTGGACCTTATCGCCCAGTAGTTCGAGTGAATGGGGAGATGGACCAATAAAAAGAATACCGGCTTCTTCGCAGAGCCGGGCAAAATCGGCGTTTTCTGCTAAAAATCCATATCCTGGGTGAATGGCATCCGCTCGAATCCGCTTCGCCAATCCTACAATTTGTCGAGCATCAAGGTAGCCTTGTACAGGGCCTGGACCGACTAAATACGCTTCATTGGCTTTTTTGACGTAAATGGCGGTGGCGTCACTTTCTGAATAAATCGCCGCCGTGGCAATGCCGAATTCTCGACATGCCCGGATGACCCGCATCGCAATTTCTCCTCGATTGGCAACTAAAACTTTTTTTAACATTCGATTCTAGTGTTGTGTCGTAATAATTTGAGATAAATGACCGTGCAGGTGATGCTCCGGTCTTTTTCACGAGGCTGAGATGGTATCAGAAGATGGACAACCGAATCAGGGTTTTTCCGTCAATTATTGACCGGTAAGAAGTGGATAAAATTTCCCTTTTCGCATCAGGTTTTGGCCTTCCCGTGAGAGAGCAAATTGTTCAAAGGCCAGGGCCTGAGGTGAAGGTTGGGCATTCGTGATGAGCATCACGGGTCGTTGGAGTGGATAGCGATTATCCAGTACCGTTTGTACTTCAGGCTCCACGCGATTAATAAACAGAAGATTGATCGCGACTCCGTCTTCTTTCGCCCTGAGAGCCGGAGTCATGGATACAAACGTGATGGCCTCAAGTTTTCCACTTACTGCTTTAATGGCCTCATCCTCGGTTCCTGCTCTATAGGCGGAACGCGGGATCCCATCTGGAATACGTAATATCTTTTCGAAACCTTGTCGAATATTTTCATTCGTGGTTCGATTGATGAGCACGATTTTGGTTTGAGGGGCTTCCTCATAAACTTGAGACCAATACCGGATTTTTCCAGAAAAGACATCCGCAACTTGCTGGGTGGTCATTTCTTTCACCGGGTTTGAAAAATTGGTTAAGACAGCGATGCCGTCTCTGGCAATTGGCGTAGATCTGAGAGAAGGAACCTCTTCCCCCGTGATCCCAATGTCGGCTTCGTTGAGTTCGATAGTTCGGATAGGCTTGGCATTGGGATGCCAAAAAATATCGACGGAAACAGAGGGATGGCGGGATTCAAACTCCGCAGCCAGAATTTCCAGGAGATAACGCTCTGGTCCATTTCCAACGATAAGAATGGTCCCTGAAATCGGAGTTGGAACCGTAAGGGGAGGATCTGAATTAGGTGATTCTTTTGAATGCCCAAGGGCCACTGAAAGAATGAGTCCCCAGAGAAAACCTATCCCGACCACACAAAAAACCTTGCCAACAATATTGTTAAAGAGCCGGGTGGCCGCCATATTTCTTAGGTTCCTTAGCAAGAACAACCGTTGCGCAAGTGGTCGAAACTACAGAAAAAGTTATCACCAAGAATAAAAAACGGGCACATCTTTCCGGTTTATGGAAATAAATGTCAAGGGGAGAGGAATGGGGAAGTGAGAAAATCTTGGGCGATCACCATTCAAAGGGCCGCCCAAGCTTTACCCTATTCTCCTCCGGAGGGTTGGGAATTGGCTTCGGTCGGGGCCGCGCGCTGGCCCATAATTGGGGGGAGTTTGGAAAACTTATCCATTCGTTCATTCAGCATATTATAGGCTTTGCCTTCAGCGAATCCTGGTTTATGTGTTCCCACAATTTTTGACGCAAACGAGGACATAATTCGTCGGCTTTGGGTAGTATTGCATTTTGGGCAAAGCGTTTCTTCCGGTTTGACGCTCAGGGCTTGCATGGCCTCATAATGATGATCGCACCCTTCACAGACATATTCATACAATGGCATACATAACTCCTTTGAAATTATACGAGGATGAACATGAATGATATCTCCGTCAAAGTTTGAGTATATCGAAGATTATATTGACGTGGCCAATAGCTAATTGAGGTGTGTCTAAAATTGTTCAGAAAAGATTGACGGCAAGTTTATGATTTCACTATAATTTTTCGTTGGTCTTTTTACAGACAATTTTTGGAGGAATGAGTCATGTCGGTGTTAATTCGGAAATTTAAATTGCCCACTGGAATGGTCAAGGAGGAGCGCATTGACGATCCAGATCGCATTGAGCGGTATATGCAGTTTTTTGATAAAGAGCAGCAAGCCAAGCTTGATGCCGGCCAAAAAGTTTTTTTAGACAAAGATGAATGGCAATTTGTTGATAATTGAATTCCTGCAGGGCAGGCTCCCTCTCCGTTATATTCCGACCAGGTTGTCCCCACGTCAGATTTTGATCGTGTCTGTGGGGCAGGCTCGGCTTACCACTCAGTGAAGGAGCATCACGACTATGGGGTATTGGATCCATTTGAAACGATCACTTGATGAAGCGATGATCCATCGGGATCGTTGCCCGGAGGTGCCTTCAGGCCCGCATCGGTCTGATTTTTGGGAGGGTGGGTGGACCGAATATCCGGATAAGGATACGGCTCTGGAATATTTGGAAAATACTGACGCTTCCCTCCAACTCAAATGTCCCTTATGTAAACCGTAATTCGTGTTTGCGGATAATCGGTTCATCAGTCCGTGAACAGGATTCTTCCTTATTTTTTAATAATTTTTTTGTATGGCTGAGAAATTTGCGAATGCCCGGTGGGTGAAGGAGGGCTTTTTAGACAATCGGATTGTCGGATCCGTTATTGGGCAAATTACCTTTGCCGGGCTTGAGGCCGTGGATGTGTATTTAGTAGGTGATTTTGTTGGAGAGATTGCCGGAAAGGTGATTGGTTTTCGTAATCCGCGCTTTTTAGATGATCCTCAGGCAGGAGAATCGTTATATGATTTTTCCGTCCCTCAATTAGGAAAAGTCAGTCTCATGTCGTTTGATCCGCATCCTCTCCTTGAACCCCATCCCTACTTTGAATGGTTTTCTACTCATCAACAACATTATCGCATTGAGCTGCAGCCGGATGAGGCGTGGCTCCTGTCTGAAGTTGAACAAGATGCTGTGGAGGACCAGGCTCAGCGGATCCGGCAAGAGCTAACACCTCTCCTGCCATGAACAGATGCGAGTTTGTGTTGTGTCCTTGTGTTACCCTAAGGCCAGGGAAAAAATTTCATGGTAATAGGTGGTCTCAGGAAAATGATCTGTGCATATTGACCAGTCACGCCACCTGTGTTCGTTATTGATTGATTGACTCACTCTTTTTCCATTCGTAAAATGCCCGCCATGAATGATCGATTTTTAAAAGCCTGCTTGCGTCAGCCCGTAGACCGAACCCCTGTTTGGTTTATGCGGCAAGCGGGCCGATACATGGAAGAATACCAGGCTATCCGACGCAAGCATTCTATTTTGGAGGTATGCAAAACGCCTGCGTTAGCTGCCGAGGTCACGCTGCAACCTATCAATCGCTTTGATCTGGATGCGGCGATCATTTTTGCGGATATTTTATTGCCCCTCCAAGCCATGGGATTAAACCTGGAATTTATTGAGGGGAAGGGTCCGGTCATTGATAACCCGATACGCGGTGAGATGGGTATTGTGGATCTGCGTCCGGTCGATGGCGAGGCGTTTGCCTATGCCGGAGAAGCCATTCGCCAGACACTTCAGGCTCTCGATAATCGAGTTCCGTTATTGGGATTTGCCGGAGCGCCGTTTACATTAGCCAGTTACGCAATTGAAGGCGGAAGCTCGCGGGACTATGCCCGAACCAAGAACTTAATGTTCTCCCAGCCGACCGTGTGGCATCAATTGATGTCCAAACTGTCCGTGGTTGTCGTGGAGTATTTACGAGTACAAAGTCGAGCAGGCGCACAAGCCATTCAACTCTTTGACAGTTGGGTCGGTTGTTTAAGTCCTGGCGATTATGAAGAATACGTCCTTCCTCATGTGCAAAATATTTTTTCTGCCTTACGGGTTGAGGGAATTCCCCTCATCTATTTTGGAACGGGAACGACCGGTCTTCTTCCGCTGATGCGAAAGGCGGGAAGCGATGTGATGGGTGTCGACTGGCGAGTTCGTTTGGATGAAGCATGGGGCACTATCGGGTTTGATGTGAGTATTCAAGGTAATCTGGATCCCCTGGTTCTGTTCGCCCCGGAAAAAGAAATTGAGCGTCGGGTGAAGGATATTATGCTGCAAGCTGGCGGCAGACCCGGTCACATTTTTAATTTGGGTCACGGCATTCTTCCTAATACTCCTTTACACAGCGTTGAGTTTGCCATTGAATGTGTTCGCCGGTATTCATCGGCTTCTTCACGTGAATGATGTAGCGGTACTTTTCCCCCGTCGGATTTTTCCCTCCCCATGAACACCTGTTTATTTCAATGTCTTAGCCACATACATGCATTTCCTTTCTGATTGCTTGGGACTTCATGAGGAAAATTCCATACCAAGTGGTGATTGTCGGAGGGGGAATATCCGGACTGGCCACGGCATATGCTCTCAGGGAGGAGAGTGCGACAACACAGACACCCGTGCAATGCACAGTCGTGGAACGAGAGCCTCGGTGGGGTGGAAAAATTCTGACACATGTGACGGACAACTATCTGATCGAAGGTGGACCTGACTCGTTCCTGACTTCCAAACCATGGGCTCTAGAATTGTGTCGCACGTTAGGACTTCAGGATCAGTTGATTTCTACCAACCTCCAACACAATCAGACATTTTCATTTTGCCGTGGAGCATTGCGAGAACTCCCACAAGGTTTATTGGCCTTTCGACCCAGACGGGTTGATACGCTTGTTTCCAGCGGGCTCCTAACCTGGGGGGGGATGCTTCGCATGGCTGCCGAACGGTTTTGGCCAAAGCAGAATCCTCGGCCGGCAGATGAATCTTTGGGAGATTTTTTTCGTCGACGATTTGGCACCGAAGCCTTCGAGTATGTAATCGAACCATTGGTGGCAGGCATCTATGCCGGGGATGCCGATGAACTCAGTATTGAGTCGACCTTTCCACGATTCCGCGAATTAGAGCGGGAACATGGCAGTGTCATTAAGGGAATGCGAAAGGCTCTGGCCAGTGCGCCACCAGCCCCGAGTTCCTCCGGCGCAGCCACCACCATGTTTATGTCGCTTCGTGGTGGATTAAGTGAACTCATTCAGGCCCTGGTGGAGGCATTGCGCAAACGTGGAGTAGGGTTGATGGCAGGGGTCGGGTGTCTGGAAATTCAATCTCCGAATCTGGAGTCAGGGGAATTTCAGGTCATGTTGGAGGATGGAAATCGGCTTCCAGCTGATGCGGTCGTGTTGGCCACTCCGGCATATCAGACCGCTCGGTTACTTCGTACAGTTCGTCCCGAAACAGCGAGTCTGTTAGATGGGATTCCCTATGCTTCGACCGCGACGATTTCTATGGCCTATTCCGTTGAGTCTATTGCTTCACAGATTCGAGGATTCGGATTTGTGGTGCCTCGAAAAGAACAACGCCCATTGCTAGCCGCAACCTGGACTTCGTTGAAGTGGCCCGATCGGAGCCGGGCTGGAGAAACTCTGATCCGTTGTTATATTGGAGGTCGAGGGCGAGAGACGATTGTGGAGCAGGATGATCGCACCCTTGTGAAATGTGTTCGGGGAGAATTACTCTCTATGGTGGGAATCACGGCTGCCCCGACCTATACAGAAGTCCATCGATGGCGGCAGGGGATGCCTCAATATGTGCTCGGACATCGGGATCGGTTGGCTAAGGTTCAGGAACAGTTAGCCCGTTCGCCAGGCCTGTATATCACGGGAGCAGGTTTGTATGGCATCGGTATCCCCGATTGTATACGGGAAGGCACAAAGGTTGGAAAGCAACTGCTACAGGATTATGCCGCGAATCATGGAATAAAAAATTCTGGAAGCACAGAATCCGGTGGAAGGGGCCAGATCGGATAACGTGGAAGAGCAAATGGACGCGATTATTCGGGCTCATGCCTGGGTTAGCGGAAAAGTTCAAGGAGTCGGGTTTCGAGCGTTTGTGCAAATGCAGGCCAACCAAATGGCATTACATGGGTGGGTGCGAAACCGTGCTGAAGGAGGAGTCGAATTGGAAGTTGAAGGGCCTCAAGCATCAGTTCATACCTTTCTTGAAACCATTCACAAAGGACCTCCTCTCTCTCAAGTTCTTCAGGTAACGGTTGACTGGAAAGACCCAAACAGGCAAACTGAAGGGTTTCATGTCCTTCGTACTTCTCTGTAGGGGATAGGGGCATTGGAATCCGGTTATTCCGATCTCAAAACCGGAACCATGCACGGTCGTTATCAATGTTGAGTCGTTATTCCATGAACTATAAAGCACATATTCGTGAGGTTCCCGATTTTCCTAAGCCGGGTATCCTTTTTTACGATATTACGCCCTTATTAAATAATCCTGTTTGTTTTCGTTCCATCATCGATGAGTGCCTACGTCACTATCAGGATGCCGGTATTACCAGAGTGGTGGGCATTGAATCGCGAGGATTCATTTTGGGAAGCCCATTGGCCTATCACTTGAAAGCCGGTTTTGTTCCGGTTCGGAAGCCCGGCAAATTGCCGGCCGATGTGTTTGAAGTCAATTATAATTTAGAGTATGGCTCGACGACTTTGGCGATTCATCGGGATGCGATTCAAAAGGGAGAGCGAGTGCTTGTGGTTGATGACCTTCTTGCCACTGGAGGAACGGCCGGGGCGACTGTCCACCTGATTCGGCAATTAGGTGGCGATATTGCCGGCGTGGTATTTCTTGTCGAATTGCTGAAACTCGATGGACGAAACAAATTGAACGGGTGTGACATCCACTCCCTAATTACTTATGAGTAAGTACATGGACGATCCTATTACCGCATGATTCACCGGGGAAGATGTTTGCAATGAGTTTTCCTGTCGTGTGAGAGAATGGTTAACTTTGGAAGGAAGAAAGGAAAGTAGTATGGCCGAAAGACCAGTCAAGAAAGAAACAAAAACAACGGCCTCCGCCGGAACAAAAAAAGGGCCGGCTAAAGGCCCATCAAAAGCCACTTCTCCAACCCCCGCATCGCGGAAGCCGGCGAAAGCTCCAACGGAAGATCGTCATGTCGCGTTAAAGGAAATTCTTTTGGCCAAACGAGAGGCGTTGATTCAAGAAATCAAACAACAGCTTGGACAATCAGTGACAGAAGAACAACAACGGCGGCTGGAAGCGGCCATGGATAGCGGGGACCAGGCGCTGGTGGATTTGGATCGCGAAATGGGGATTTCTCTTCAGGAAATGCGAAACCGTGAACGACAATTGATTGATGACGCCTTGGATAGTTTGGATGAAGGCACCTATGGCGTGTGCGCGGAATGTGGGGGAGAGATCAATGAAAAGCGTTTGCAAGCGCTTCCGTTTGCCCGTTTATGCGTCGAGTGTAAATCCAAACGTGAACTGATGGAAAAGATTGAACGATCGGAACAGCGGCAATAATATCATCAGGTTTGCCGCTTCTGTTCTTTCACCGTGTCTAGCTGGGATTGGCATATACCCATCCAATTTGGCAATGGTGTTTTTTGCCTTCAACGGTCCTACCACCAACACTTGAGCCTGTGACCGATCATTCCTTTACAAAAAAATCCAGATCCATCTAATAGGCGGGAAAAAGGGGTCAAGGACGGCCTTCGTAAGCTCATGTCAAAGATTGTTGTTCTGGCAAGTGGCGGGTTGGATTCAACGGTGACGGCTGCCATTGCCAAATCAGAAGGATATGAGCTGTATTTCCTGACTATTGATTATGGGCAACGCCATCGAACGGAAATTGATTGTGCGCAAAAAATTTCTGAATATCTTGAGGTCAAAGAACACAAAATAATCCCATTGGACTTGCGAACCTTTGGTGGATCCGCGCTAACCGATCAGATTCCTGTCCCCACCAATCGAACCGTACGGGATCGTGAACAGCAGATTCCCGTCACCTATGTTCCAGCCAGGAATACCATTTTCTTGAGTCTAGCGCTGGCCTATGCCGAGGTGTTGGGTGCCTCCAGCATATTTTTTGGGGCCAATATTCGTGACTATTCCGGTTATCCGGATTGCCGACCGGAATTTATTCAAGCCTTCAAGGAAGTGGCTCGTCTTGGCACCCGAATGGGATTGGAAGGCCAACCGGTCGACATTCTCGCCCCGCTACTTTTTTTGACCAAACGTGAGATAATTCAAAAAGGCCATGCCTTAGGGGTGCCTTTTCAATGGACTAATAGTTGTTATAATCCAGGTCAACAAAATCAACCCTGTGGCCATTGTGATAGTTGCATGATTCGTCAAGAAGGATTTAAGGAAGCACAACTTCCTGATCCGCTATTCGCCGGATAAATTTGGGGCCGTGGCCCGGTCTGAATGCGATCGAGTCTGATATAAAGGAACGTGGACATGAACAAGCAACCAAGACGAATAATTCTCAGAGGTGTGGCAGGGGTTCTTTGTTGGTTTATTGTTGGATGCTCTGAGAATGGGACGAGTGCCGGGGAATCATCTCCTTCCGCAACCATCGCCCAGGTATCGGCCGAGAAAGACCTGCCAACAGAATTCAAAGAGGGCGAAGAAAAATTCAATGCATTTTGTTCCCCTTGCCATGGAGTGCAGGCCGTGGGAACGGCTCAAGGTCCCCCCTTGGTGCATAAAATCTATGAGCCCAGTCACCATGCGGATTTCGCTTTTCAGCGGGCTGCGGCTCAAGGGGTCAAGGCCCACCATTGGAAGTTCGGGAACATGCCGAAGATCGAAGGCGTGACTGCAGATGACGTCACGCAGATTATTGGATATATCCGGTGGCTCCAGCGCCAGGCTGGAATTTTCTAGACAATACCGGATGTTGCCCGGTTCAGCCACCTTCCATATGGGTGGCCATCACGTCAAAACTGACTTTTGTTTGCTTACCAATGGTTTACCCCGTTTTGGAGGCAAATCCTTCACGGCATACTTCGTTCCAATTCATGAACCAGCCCCTGGATCCGTGTAAATCCCGCCTGCCAGAATGCCGTGGAGTTGATATCTACCTGTAGGGGTTTGAGCAGGTCTTGAGGACTGGCCGACCCACCTCCTGATAGCAATTGTAGGTATCGAGGCACGAACGAGGGCCCTTCTGCTTGATAGCGTTGAAACAACGACAGGACTAATAGACTCCCAAAGCTATAGGCGTAGCAATAAAACGGACTGGCAAAGATATGAGGAATGGCGAGCCATTCCCATTGAAACTCCTTGTCCACGGGGAAGCGAGGCCCGAACTGCTCCCGAAGGAGGCTCAGGTAGGTTTGAGCGAGCGCATCGACGGTCGCGCCTTGTTGAACCATGTGATGGGCTTCCCGTTCAAATTGAACAAAGTAGGCCTGTCGCATAATGGTGGCATACGCATCGTCGAGTTGATCGACAAGGAGCCCCGCCCTGACCTTGGGATCTTTTTCCTGTTGGAGAAGTAAATCGGAAAGCAGGTGCTCGCCAAACACAGAGGCCGTTTCCGCAAGAGGAAGCGACGAATGAAACGTGAAGATGGAATGCTCCTTTGCCATCATCGCGTGGACAGCATGACCCAGTTCATGCGCCAAGGTCGAAACATCACGGGGCTCGCCGGTGAAATTCACCAGGACATAAGGAGTCTGCGTGGGGAGCACGCTATAGCAAAAAGCCCCGCCCATTTTGCCGGGTCGAATCGCAGCATCAAGGTGATTCTCTTCAAGAACCCGCTTCGCCCGTTCGGCCAATTCCGGTGAAAAGGCTTGATACGCTTCCATCACCAACTCTTTCGCCCTGGCAAAAGAATATTTCGATTTCTTCGCCGCGAAGGGCGCATACAGATCGTAACGTTGAAACTGTTTGATCTTCAGTAACCGTGCCTTTAACCGAAAATATTCCTGGAAAATAACGGCATTCTTTCGACAGGTTTTCAGCAGAGCATCAACGGCTTTTTCGGGGACATCATTTGTGACATTACGCACGGCCATCGGAGAAGCGTAATGGCGCAAGGTGAGGCCTTCATTTCCCCAATCCTGAACCAGGCTTTTATACATTTCTCCAAGGACATCCCGGTGTTCACCATAGACTTTGAATAGCGCGTGGTAGGCTCCTCGACGAACCGAAGCCAAGGGATGCCGGACATATCCCATGAGTTGTTCGCGGGTCAGACGGGTCGTCCGGCCTTTCATTTTCATGGGAAATGTCAAGCTATTCGTGGTGACGCCATACAATGTTTCGAGAGCCTGACGACCGGTCGTACTCTTAATGGTTAAAATTCGTTCCTCAGATTCACTCAAGGTGTGCGGTGTGAAACGAGTCAGGGTCTCCAGATGATACCGAAACCGCTCGGCCTTTTCCGTCAACCGGGCCGCGTTGGTGGAATCCAGGCTTTGCCACCAGAGATCAAGGAACACCAGTCGATTGGAGCAGTCTGTCAGTCTGTTCCGTACTTGAGTGTCAAACGCCCGGGCTTCTTGGTTTTTTGTATTTTCTGAAAACCATAAAAACGAAAAAGCCCGCAACGTCGTCATGTGCTCGGTGACGGTTTCGTATTGCTCCCAGATTTTTTTGAAACGGGTAGCAGAAATATCCGGGGATAAGTCCGGTCGTACGGCCTCGAGTTCGGAAATGAGGGAGTCAAGCTTTTTGGTGATCCGCTTGAAGTCTTTGGTCGGATGGCGCAGGAGACCTTGAAGGTCCCAGGATGGAAGAGTCTTCGACATGTGTACTCCTTATAAGGATATAGTGAAGAGTATATTTTATTGTCTTTATCCAGTATGAGTAAAAAATATTGCCCCTTCGTGCCTTCGCGTTGCTCCGGTCACCGCATGAAGGGGAAATATCCCGATTACCACAGTCTTTTCTTGGCGAATGCTCTTCCTGACCCGGTTTTGTGGTAGCGTTCGAACGCAAGGGCTTTTGAGTCCTCAGAAAAGCCATAAAGGTTATGAGCTTCCAAGGTTTGACCTTCGACGTATGAACAGGTCCGCCACCGTTGTGAATGGCCAGTCGTTTTTTAAATCGGAAGTAAAGTTCTCCGCCCAAAGGGCGGGGCTTCCACGTTCGTTTTAGTGATACCGTTGTAACTCTGCTTAGGATGTGATTCGCTTTTGATGAGATACACATACTTCATTGTGGAAGAGTGTTTGTGTCCTCCTTCGCTGAAGCTTTGGCGGACAGCCTTCGCTCTCTTCTGTACTGGCCTGCCAGCCGTAGCCATCGCGAAGGCTGGCGGTGTGCGCAGTCAACAGCGAATTTCTCTCCGATGTTAACTAACCCTACCAATTAAATCTATCAGTTTTCCCTGACTTACCGCCTGCGGGGTAGTCATTGTCCTTTCAATTGCCATTTCCGTCTTTAACAGGGAAAATGCAGGGAATTTATTTCGTTTTAGAGGGAGACTTGTGGACCATAATGGCATAACTCTCCATAAAAATAAGGTGTTCAGGAAGTCCTATTTCTCAGCTACAATTCAAGAACAGGGAATTGGGTTCCCTGAAATTATATTCTTGGAAAACCCGGTGAGATTTTTACCCCAAAAGACAGCTTGGTAAAATTCGTTTATTGGCCCTCTGGCAGCATCATTAATAATTTGCCATGCACTTGGGCCCATCCCTCCACCCAATATATCCACTATTTTTTGGGGAATTCTTTCAGTAAGGCTTGAAGAAAGGCGTGAATTTCTGGAGAACTCCTTTCAATGCTCTGAATCCCGGTGATCGAAAGTTCGATAAACTGAACGTTTTTCACATTGAGCCTATGGAATTTTTTAGGATCGTCTGCTACGAACTCCACAACAGGAATCACGGCGTGATTGGTATCCTTGCCGGCTTTGATCATGACAGGTCCAAGAGTTGAAACGAAAAAACCCTTTGTTTGTCGGACGTGTTCCGGAAACGCCCAAATACTCCATGAATCCCATTCAATATTCAGCGTGTTCCTAGGTAAAAGAGCCTGACGTGTCCACCGCTGGCGCTCTCCCACCTTTTGAAGCGACGCCCTCATGTTTAGGACATCATAAAACCCACCTGTCTCCTCTTTGGAAGGGGGAAAGTCATGCTGGTTTCTTTGCAGGAACACATTCTCAGATACGACTCCTGGGGCGTGTTCTGGAACTCCTCTTACCGGGAAGAGCACTTCCCTCCTTAACCTTTCTTGATAGTGAAGAGGACCAATTGCCATAGAATTTTCAATCCACTGGGTATCTTTTTTGTATCGTTCGTTAAAAAGGAAAATAGGAATTATTTCGAAGACTTCCAAATCCTCGTTTGTCATGTGCATTCGGATTTTCCACTTATTAGGACTCAGGGGAAAGTCCGTCCAGCCGCCGACTCCAGGGTAATTCTTGTATGTTTGATATTCAAAACCAATCGACGTGGTTAACGCCAACTCGTGGTTGCCCCATACAACCAAGCGCGTGTCTTTTTCAGGAATTTGATTGTGAAAGTATTCAGGACTGGAGTCGATGGTTTGGCCACAACCAACTAAGAAAAACATCACAATGCATACTATCCATAGCTTTAGCATAAAAATATGAATCCTGTGGGTCTCGAATTCCTAATTATGCCCCCTCGTGCCTTCGCTAGGCTCCGGTCACCCCATGAAGGGGAAATATCCCGATTACCGCAGTCTTTTCTTGGCGAATGCCCTTCCTTACCCGGTTTTGAGATAGCGTTCGAACGCAAGGGCTTTTGAGTCCTCAGGAAAAGCCATAACGGTTATGAGCTTCCAAGATTTGAATTTCGAGGTATGGGTGTAGCCGGATAATGGGCAGTGGTTCTGACTCCTATTTTTTATCTGCCCTGCAAGAACTGGGAATTGGTGAGTTTCGCTTTTTAGCGGTTATTGTAAATCTAGGAAATTTGGCATTCTCAATAATACACGAAGTTGGAACAAAGGCTTAGGCGTGAAAGGATAAGAGGGGCAGATGCCTTTTTGTTCGGGGGTTTGGGGATAAGTCTGTTGAACCGTCTTTGACAAGGAAATCATTCGAGATACTCGAGATCGGCTAAGTCTTTATGTCGTCCGCTGGCTTTTTTATTGAGAATAAGATGTTTCAAGCTGATGATGTCCACAGCTACATCCTCCCACTGGTGTACTTCCCGGTCCCTGTAGCATTCTTCGAACGTGACTCCGGAGACTGAGGTTAGCACTTCGATTCTGAGGGGTGGAACGCCCATTCGAATGACCTGATCGTTCTCTAAAAATAGGTTGGGGGTGAGGTCTGGAACATCAAACCCAAAGTTTCTGAGGACGGTCACCAAACGGTATGCATTTTGAGGATTGGATAGAATCCATATATCCATGTCGGCCGTGGCTCGGACATAGCCAGGATATCCTACGGCGTATCCTCCAACCAGCAGATATTTTACTTCATGGGCATTGAGTAATTTCAAAAACGCGCTGAAGTCTTCCGGTAGTGGAATGTTCGCCATATAAGATTCGCCGGGTTTGTTCCAAGGCCTCGAGACGTTGGTGGGGAGTTTTGTCTCGCCAGTATGTAGCGTCCAATAGGTCTTGCTCTTTTATCGAGAGAACGCTAAATGCTTGACGGTCTATGTGGGGTGAAAATTGTGCCATAGGTTCTTTTCGTTTACTGTACCGTAGGTCATTAGTAATTTCCATGGTGCGAGGAGAGAATGTTTCCCAGGACCTCCCATCTAGTTGATGCCAGGAAGGATCCTAAGGATATTGTCAAGTTGAGCGGGTTTTGGCAGACGCTGTCGATGAACCCTTATTCACCCAGCTAGCAAGGTTTTCGTTTTCCCTCCCAAATCATCAGTCACTGATGAGATAGACGTATTTCAATGAGAGGGGAATAGTGTGGTCACTATATCCTGCTTGCTACTAAATAACCAAATTCTAGAGCGAAAGTAAACTGAGCTATCGATTGTTAGTAGCAAAACTTCGGCGGACAGCCTCCGCATCCTTTTCTGTGCTGGCCTGCCAGCCGTAGCCCTTGCGAAGGCTGGCGGAGGGGGTGGGGATTCGAAGTCGTGCGGGGCTTGCAACCCCGCACTCCCACAAGGGGGCCATGCCCCCTCGTGCCTTCGCATGGCTGCGGTCACCCCATGAAGGGGGCACACCCCCTTCAAAACCCCTGGTTCGAACCCCACCCAGTTATTGAGTGGATCTTGTGCTATTTGATGATTTTAGAATTTTGTGTGTCGTTTGGTTAATGGCGGAGGGGGTGGGATTCGAACCCACGGTCGCTTTCACGACGCCGGTTTTCAAGACCGGTCTATTCGACCACTCTAGCACCCCTCCGAATTTTTTAGAGTCAAAAGCTTGAGGATTGTTGGTAGGACTGATTCTCACCCAATTGCGGCCCTAACTCCAATTACCTGATAAGACCTTCCATTTGGTACGGGATACAATGATTTTCACAAGGCTTATCTCCATGCAAGCTTATAGTAGCCGACTGTGGCAGGAATGTGAACTATGCATAGTGAAATTTGGTGGGAGCCTATGGAATTTTTCTGTCATCCACGAGCTCGAAGATCCCTCATGGGTATAGGGTTCATCAAACTATCATTTATGGAAAAGCAATCGGAGGGATGACGCTGACTCCATTCATATAGGGTTGCAAGGCTTCAGGAATATGCACGGTCCCATCGGCTTGTTGATAGTTTTCCAAAATGGCGACCACGGTGCGTCCAATGGCCAGGCCTGAGCCATTGAGCGTGTGCAAAAATTGAGGCTTGTCCTTTTTGGAGCGGAATCGAATATTGGCTCGACGGGCTTGAAACGCATCAAAATTACTACAGGACGAAATCTCCCGATAGCGTTGTTGCGAAGGAAGCCAGACTTCAAGATCATATGTCTTTGCGGCGGAAAATCCCAGGTCACCGGAGCATAATGCGACGACACGATAGGGAAGCCCCAATTTTTGGAGAATGGATTCCGCGGCTTGTGTCAGGCGTTCCAGCTGGTCATAGGAGTCCTCCGGACGAACAAAGTTGACCAGTTCCACTTTTTGGAATTGGTGCATGCGAATCAGGCCTCGGGTGTCCTTACCATAGGATCCAGCCTCCCGTCGAAAACAGGAGGTATAGGCGACAAGGCGTACTGGGAGTTGTTCTGCGTCCAGGATTTCCTCTCGCAACAGGTTGGTCACGGGAACTTCAGCCGTGGGAATGAGAAAGAAATCTTCTTCAGGAAGATGAAAGAGGTCCTCAGCAAACTTTGGTAACTGGCCGGTTCCGGTCATGGAGGGCCGGTTGACGAGCATAGGCGGAAGCACTTCCGTGTAGCCATGTTCCTGGGTATGACAATCAAGCATGAAATTGGCCAGCGCCCGTTCCAATTGCGCGCCCAGGCCCATCGATACGCAAAATCTGGCTCCGGCAATTTTTGTGGCCCGTTTAAAATCGAGGATGCCGAGGGCTTCTCCCAGGTCATGATGGGATTTGACTGGAAAGGAAAATTCCGGAAGGGTGCCCCATTGTCGCACCTCAACATTCTCGTGTTCGTCCTTCCCCGGCGGAACCGATTCGTGAGGAATATTAGGGATTCTGAGGGCCTGGTCTTGTAATCGTTCTTCGGTGGTGCGCAATTCCAGGTCCATGGTCTGGATGCGGTCGCGGATTTCCCGAAGCGCGGTTGTGGCATCCTCGCATGGTTGTTTGTTACGCTTCAGTTCGGCAATCTGATCCGATCCTTTTTTGAGCTGGTGGCGAAGCTCCTCGGTTTGGGTGATGAGGACACGTCGTTGGTCTGCTAGGGTCTGGACGGTTTCCCATGGAATATCGCCAGCCCGTGCACCGAGTTGGGAGCGGAGAGAGTCGAGTTGGTCGCTAAGGATTCGGATATCGTGCATGGTGGCCTGGCAGGGAGACCGAATCTATCATGAGTCCCTATCTCAGTCAATGAATGCAACCCGAAAAACCCTGGTCATTTCGGCCGAAGCCTAGCATCCATGCCCTATCTCTTTCCTCATGAAGACGTGTTTGTTGTCCTGGTGAGTGTGATCATTGCGGGCTTGCTGTTCTTACGCTGGTATGTCGTTCAGGATCGTAAAAAATGATTCATCTGGTTATCTAAGATTCAATATGCAGATTTCGGGTCATCGCCATCCAAATAGATCAGCCATTCTTTCAACCTCATGTGGACAAGGTGACTGGTGCATTTGTGTTTTGCAGGAGCCCTCTTTATAATTCAACCCCTTTTTTTAATGTGAGGAATAATGTTACCGACACTTAGTATCCCGCGTACAGATAATCGACGGGCGGATGAACTTCGGCCTGTCAAAATTACCCGCCCCTTTACCAAATATGCCGAAGGATCGGTGCTTATTGAAATGGGAGAGACCAAGGTCGTGTGTACGGCCTCGGTGGAAGAAAAAGTGCCGCCCTTTTTACGGGACAAAGGACAAGGCTGGATTACCGCTGAGTACGGGATGTTGCCACGTTCAACCCATGATCGGATGTCCCGTGAAGCCAGCAAAGGCAAGCAGGGCGGACGAACCCTGGAAATTCAACGGCTGGTGGGGCGATCGCTCCGGGCTGTCACGGATATGCATCAAATGGGAGAACGCTCCATTTGGATTGATTGTGATGTGATTCAAGCTGATGGGGGAACACGGACCGCCTCGATCACGGGAGCCTATATTGCCCTGGCTGATGCCTTTTCGACCTTGAAAGAAAAAGGGCTGATCAAACAATGCCCGCTTCTGGATTATTTGGCGGCCATCAGTATTGGAAAGATTGCCGGGGAAATCCGGTTAGACCTAGCCTACGACGAAGACTCTCAAGCGGACGTGGATATGAATTTAGTCATGACCGGGAATGGGCGGATGGTCGAGGTGCAGGGAACCGCCGAACAATCTCCATTTTCCAAAAAAGATCTGGATGATTTTTTGGCAATGGGATGGGAAGGGATTCAACGCTTGATTGCCTTGCAGAAGGAGCTTATCGGCTCTATTGCCTAAGTCGGATAAGGGTGATGGTCATTGATTCGTTAGTTCTGGCAACCGGGAATCGGCATAAAGTTGAGGAAATTCAATCCATTCTCAATGATGTGGGCATTCCCATGCTCACCTTGAAAGAATTTCCTGATTTTCCGGCTATTGATGAGGATGGGCTTACCTGTCAGGCCAATGCCGTGAAAAAGGCCGTGGCCACAGCCAAATTTACCGGACACTGGGCCTTGGCGGACGATACCGGGTTGGAAGTGGATGCGTTACAGGGACGTCCAGGGGTCTATGCGGCCCGATACGCCGGCGAGCATGCAACTTACGAAGATAACTGTCAAAAACTGTTGCAGGAATTACACGGGGTGCCTTCCGACCAGCGAACCGCCCGTTTTATCACCGTGATGGCGCTGGCCAATCCGGCTGGTGAGACGGAAACCGTTGAAGGCGTGTTAGAGGGAATTATTACCCAGGAGTTTCATGGAACGGGTGGATTCGGGTATGATCCGGTATTCTATGTTCCTCAACTAGGAAAAACACTAGCCGAGATGACCTTTGCAGAAAAAAATCGAATAAGCCATCGCGCTCAAGCGGTGACCAATGCCAAGAGTCTTCTCACCACACATCGCCATTTAGCATAAGAGTCGGGGCGTAGCGCAGCCCGGTAGCGCGCCTGCTTTGGGAGCAGGATGTCGGAGGTTCAAATCCTCTCGCCCCGACCAAATACTCCGTTAAGCCACCCTCTCCTCGTATCACTCCACAAATTTTTAACAGCAAGCTTGGCGCCTGTCGCTCAGTTCAATAGACCAGTTTGAACAAACCAGGCGTTGTGTTGGTATGACTCCTCTAATTATATCTCCTATGTTGGGGACGAGAGAGATCGCTCGCTCGCCGTGGGCTAGCCAATTGAGGTAGGATGACACTGTCCTGACTTGATGTGCCGTGATTTCATCGCCTGCTGGAGCTTGAGGATATCATCCATACACCAACAAACATTACCACCCATGTCTACAATTTCTAGTATTGCTGTTCGGTCTTCCGTTTTTGCCAAGTATCAACCGATCATCGATATCACCTCCAATCGAATTGTGGGTTGTGAAGCCCTTGCTCGGTGGCGAGGGGACGATGGCTGCGAGACCAGCATTGAACCCGTCATTGATGAACTCGAATCGCAGGAGGATTTAGCCTTAGAGTTAACCACCTGCATGTTTACGTGCCTTAAGGCGGATTTAGGCTCCCTGCTGGTCGAACATCCTACATTTTCCGTGAGCGTGAATCTGCCTCCTATTGTGATGGGGAAAAACAAGATCTTGCCGGTGCTGGAAAAATTAGGGTTAATACCCCATCTCCCACAGCTCACAGGTGAAATCACTGAACGGCAAGCACTCAATAAGAAAGGCCGGGATGCCATCCGCCTGGCTCGGCAATTGGGTGCCAGAGTGGCCATTGATGATTTCGGCACCGGGCATTCAGGGTTGCAACAACTCATCGACTTGGAAGTGGATACCCTTAAAATTGACCAATCCTTTATCCGGCAGTTGGGAACCAATGTTGCGGCGGAACGCCTGGTGCGTGGAATTGCAGCCTTGGCCACTATTCTCAAGGTGGATATTGTTGCCGAGGGCATTGAGACTCCAGAGCAAGCGGCCTTTCTTCGGGCTATTGGGATCGAAAAAGGACAAGGATGGTTGTGGGCGAAAGCCCTCGACGCCAATGAATTATACGAGTGGCTGGACTAGCGCTGCTAAGTATCGTGTACATTCATAAGCAAAGAGAAGTCACCCTTCCCTTAACGGTCCGGATTGTTTCTTTGGAAGTTCTCCTCACTTTCCCTTGGCGGTAAGCCGACCGGATCCTCCTCATTTCATCCTGGGTAAACAATTTATTCGGCTAGCAAAGATGTGTTGAAAAGCTGTCGTGGGGCAGGAAGTGACCGAAGCGGCGTGTCACTTTACCGTACTTTTGGCCTGGTCTATACTCAACAACTGTCAAGCAGGGGAGTGTTGAATAATAAGGATGTTCAAGGGCAAATTTGCCCAGGATTAGATTACTTATCAAAGGCTCCGGGTCGGTTCAAAAAAGTCCGTCCAGCAAGGCCGCAGCCGTTTTTACGCGCGGAGCCTACGCTTAGTAGGTGAGCCCGGGAAAATGGCGAGAACGCCGCTGGCGGCTTTTTTCAACAGACCCAACAGAGGTAGGTGATCGGTCAAGGAAAGGGGCTTGTTATGGTCCGCACAGGTCTATCTGAATGGAGGATTCCTGTCTTTCTACTCGCTCTCACAATCGTGGTGCTTTTTTCGCCGTTCCCGTTCGCCTTTGCAGCAGAGGCAGAAGGCAATCCTATGAAGGTGACGGATGTCATCCACGGAGATCCAGCCGCAAAGTTTCTTCACAGGGGGACGCTTCCATCGGTCGATGATGTGCCTGCCGGGCCGAAGGGCGAGGCCATTCGGTATGGATTTGAACTTATTGTCCACACGCAGCAGCATGTAAAAGAGTATGTCGGAAACAGTCTGACGTGTCAGAATTGCCACCTTGGTGCCGGACGAACTCCCCATGCCGCCCCATTCGTAGGCCTACATTCTCTATATCCCATCTATCGAACAAAGAATGACAAGGTCACGACCCTCGAAATGCGTATTAATTCCTGCTTCCGACGCAGCATGAATGGCAAGCCTCTTCCGTATGACAGCAAAGAGATGACGGCACTGGTGAGTTACATGGCCTGGCTGTCTGAGGGGATTCCAGTTGGGATTGAAATTCCAGAACGCGGGTTTCCACGAATTGAGCCAACCCGCCCGCCGGATCCAACCCAAGGAAAGACACTGTTTACGGCGAAGTGTGCGGTGTGTCATGGGCTTCATAACGAAGAAACCGCGGTTGCCCCTCACTTGTGGGGTCCATATTCTTTTAACAATGGGGCTGGGATGGCACGGATGCCCACGCTAGCGGCATTCATCAGACAGAACATGCCGCGAGACCAGGGGGACACGCTTTCGAAGGATGAGGCCTATGATCTAGCCGCATTTATTTTGAGCCAGCCTCGTCCGGATTTTTCCGATCGAATTCATGACTATCCGAAAGGGCATGACCCGGACAAGGCGCCCCTGTTCTGATTCAGAATCCAATGGGCCTGGCCCCTTCAGGTGGGCAACAAGCTGTTTCTTGCCTCCGGTTTTTACAAGCAAATCAAACGACCGCCTTTTGCCCTCGAAGGGCATTCCGCCCTGACAGCATTAAAACGTCAATGTCGTTGAAACGTAGAAATAGGTTGAATTCTTGTTATTGGGTTTTCCCGGTTGTTGCAGATTTTCAATAAAACTTCCTTTCAATAGATACGCCAAGCCCGTTTCGAATACCACGTTTTCTGTCGCGATCCAATGAGCTCGTGTCTCGAAGTGTTGTCCCAGAAATTTTCCAGCCTTGCCTGAGCGATCTTGTAGGCCTGTCCCGACCCATTGGTCCTTGGCTTGGGCAAGCCAGAAAATACGATGCGCCACAAAGAAGGAAAAATCCTTACTGGGTGTCAGGTGCAAACGATACCCGGGCGAGTTGATATTCGACCGTCGAAAGGGGCCCCAAATACCAGCCGGATTTAATTCGAAGTTCACACCTCCAAAGAGGGTATCGAATCGTTCATCCTTATTGTCGTTGGGATTGCGGTCACCGCTGGCATAATCATATTGGACCAAAAAGCGGGGAGTCCAAGGGATGTCGATGGTATAGCCGATCTCGAAATGCTGGAAATGTGCAAAATGATCAAGCGTCTGAGAGCTCCCAGGTGCTTCCGCCAGATTCCCGAATTGCCAGATTGATTCAATTTCGTAATCCATCTGTCCTACGGCATTCGGCTTAAAAATGCGTAACCCGGGTGTCTGGAAATGACGTCTTCGACTATCGGTATTGGGGGGGCGATCTGTTTCATTGAGAAAATACACATACAGATCGCTATGGAGCCAAGAGATCTGTCGCTGTCCAAGAAAAAATCCCCAGAACATCGTTCCGTGTTCTTCAGTATCGCCTTTATTCTCATACTGGAATACCGGTTCGACGACAAAGCTTCGGAGATGAAATTCTTCTTCTCCCAGGGCCAAATGCAGTCCGGTGAATGAAACCGGGACATTCCGGAAGTTTCCTCTTCTGATCAATCGTCGGTTACCGAAATCCATGGTGAACCGCCCAACCGTGAGTTCGGCCGGGACTCCGAGTCCGAGGAGATTCGACGAGCCCAAGCCCCCATAGAGTTGGAGGATGTCTGTTTGATCTTCAGTCCCGCTCGGAATGGTGGACCCGTTGTCGGTTAAGAAGGCGCGGGCGTCGATAAATTCCGTAAAGAAACGGATCGGATCATATCGGATTCCCAATCGCACGAGGGTATGAAGGGGGAGTTGCTGATCGCTGCCAACCTGATTCAGTCGAAACGGCTCATTATAGGTTTCGTACCGCGTGCGATGTTCAACGCCCAAATGCAGCCATCGAGGTCCGTCAATCGTGTTTTCGATGGTAAAAGGACTTTTTCGCAGCACGCGTATAGATCCATCAGGTCGCATGATCGCGCGTTGTTCGGTGGTTCCTTGTTCTAAAATTTCCCGGTTTAACCCCGGAGACTTCTCAACGGGTGGACCTGACTGTTTGGTCGGCGTTGTGACAGAGGGGACTCCGATCAGCGGACCGCCTTCAGTTCCTCCGAGTGCAGCGCCTTGAATGAAAGAGAGGAGGACTGTGATCGTGGAGCCGATCAACACGGTCGTTCCGGCTTTCCGTACTACCTCAAACACGCCAACATCACTTTCTTGGCCTGATGGGGCCGATGGAAGGTAACGGGCCACTTTCCTTGAGACATGTCAAAATGTCATTCACTCTCGATATGGTTGTATGATGGCGCCATTGTTCATAACGCAACCAGTCTGGTGGGTCCTTTTTCGCCACAGAGGAGAGCTGGAGTCAATGTCCTCCGAATATCTGAGTCTATTTTTGGTGTGGTGCCAAGTCAATGAGACCATGAAGAATGATGATTGCGTTGTGGATGTGGACACATGTCTCTGTCTTGTTGCGTGCCCTTAATTGCTCTGGAGCGAAAGAACACCCTTTCATTGGGTTCTGTAAATCCTTATGATGGTCATCTCATGAGGCCGAGGATCTCATGCGTGGAGCAATCCGCAGTGCCCACATGCTGCGTATGGGCTAACCAGGAAAAGGAGGGGTGGCGATGGGACTGAAATCGTGGTGGGACAGGTGGCTGCGGGCTATTCACTTCACAGGTTTTATGGTGTTGGCGATGGTACTTGATGGATCGGCCTTCGCCAAAACGCAGCCGGTCAGAGATTTTACCGTGGTGGTTCAGGAAAAGACCATTGAACTGTTACACCAACCCAAAAAAGAGGTGACCGTCTGGGCATTTGGCTTGGAAGGTCAGGAAGCCACGGTTCCGGGTCCGGTCATTCGAGTACCAATGGGGTCACGGGTTCGAGTCCATTTTAAGAATACGCATGTGTTGCCTCATAGTATGCACTTTCATGGGATACATCCCTTCAATATGGATGGGAACGGTATCCGGGAATTGGGCAAGGAACAGTTACAAATGCCCGGAGAGAGCTACACCTATGAATGGACTCCCGCCGCACCAGGCTATTATCTCTACCACTGTCACTTCGATACGGCCAATCATATGGACCATGGGATGTATGGTTTTTTCATTGTCGAAGATCCTGCCTGGCCTACGGTGGACCGGGAAATACTGACGATTTGGGACGAGTGGGACATAGATGGCGATGGACGGTACGACACGCATACGATCAATTCCAAATCCACGCCGGACGAAGAACCCTTGACCGCCAAGGTTGGAGAGACGGTTCGTCTCGTCATGGCCAATGTCGGTGCGGAGGTCCATGCGCCCCACATGCACGGTGTCAAATGGACCGTCCTGGACCCGGATGATCTGACTCCTATTGACAAGGATTATAATGGGGTTATCAGCCTGACTTCCGCTCAGATAAAAGTGGTCGAATTCATCCCATCAAATTTAGGCACGTGGCTCTTCCATTGCCATGTGTTGCCCCATGTGGCGGATGATGGACTCTATCATCGAGGAATGCTCACCCGGCTCAACGTCCTGAAAGGACCATCGTAAATAATTCAGTCTAAAATTCGCTTTGTCACCGTCAGTTAAATTAAGTTTCGGCGTAAGTATGACATTCGGATCCTGTCCCTCATATATGGCCGGGCCATCTCCAGGTGAATAATCTCTCTATGGGTCTGTTGAAAAAAGCCGTCAGCGGCGTTCTCGCCATTTTCCCGTGCTCACGTACTAAGCGTACGCTCCGCGCGTAAAAACGGCTGCGGCCTTGCTGGACGGACTTTTTTGAACCGACCCGGAGCCTTTGATGAGTAATCTAATCCTGCGCAAATTTGCCCTTGAACATCCTTATTATTCAACACTCCCTCTATGGTCGTGAGGTTAACCGGACCCTAATTGTTCTCTAATTATTTTCAAAGATCGGAGGGGCCTCCATATCGGTCTTTCTCCAGTTGAAAAAGAAAAATGCCGTATAGACCGTTTGAGTGACCGATCCTACCTGTGGCTCCGTTGAGGCAACAAAACGACCGGATGCTCTTTCGAAAATATCAAAATAAAAGCGCACATAGCCCTGGCTTTGCACACGTTTATAGAAAGCCAATTCGGGTGTGGCGATGGGAAATATCGTTGCCTGGGTGGCTGGCAGTCCCAACAACCTCGCGTTTTGGGTCGTTCCTATAGACTCAACGATTAAATGCACACGGTACGTCGCCTCGTTTGCCTCTTCCCTAATGATCACTCCTTGTTGCCCTAGCCACCCGGCAACGACCTGCTTCATATGCTGATTAATGACATCTCCATTTAAACTCTGGTCCACCCTCAGATCTGTAGCGGTCAGGAGTATGGATGCCCCTTTGAGGATGCTCACATCATAATTCTTCAGGCCTTTGTTGATCGCTGAGCTGAATAACAATTGCTCGGTGGGTGTAAGGGGATCCGTAGACTTCTTTGAAGGTATGGCGCAGCCGGATACACTCAAAATGAGCCAACAAATCATAATGTTTCGCACGGTCTTTAATCTGTTCATCTTCCCTTACTTTCTCATTTTAAAGTGATGATCTAACGTAAGTTCATCATACGAAAAGGTTTGCACATGCAAGTGAGATCATGAACGTCAGCACAACCAATATTGTCTATACATGCTTTGGATAAACCGGTCTCCGCTAAATGGCACTGCAGTCCGCGAGCAATTCTTGAATCGTTTGGTCAACCCCCTTGCCCGGCAAATCGTTGACCCAGCACGGCTGATCAGAGGCGGCAAGACATTGCTGCATAAATGCCCAATGTGCGACCTGGGTTGACTGAGTTCCAGATGCCATTTGCATCAGGAACATCCATGAGCCACGCTGTTTGACCATTTCGCCCGTGCCAGTCGTAATGGTTGGGCTTTTTGGGCCGGGAAGCTCCGTTATGCCATTGAAGGAGATTTCCACTCGCCCGCCTGGTTGACCTGGTGTATTCGGTGGTCCCGGTGTCACCGATCCGATCATGTATTGACAGATGGGTGGCTGGCCTTCGAATTTGACAACCACAGGTCCGAAGAAGAATCCGTCATCGAATTTCTCGATATGCCAGACCGTCTGGTCCTCGATTGGCTCAGTCGTATTTGGATTGCTGGGATCATTCGTGTCCCACGTGTACGCCTTGAGATACTCAGATGGCACGTACCAATAGGTGCCACCGTTCTCTCCGAGCCAGGCCCACTGAGAAGTTGGTGGCTCCGATTTAGGATTCTTCCCCGCGACCTCAGGAGATAATCCCGTGGTGATCATGATGAAAGACGTCACCATGGCAACAAGATATTTCCCTGGTAACATTTCGTCCCCCCAGGCTTTTTCCGCGACACGTTTTCATTTGTGCTTGATTGGATAACGTCCCTCTACCTCCAGACTCTGTTCGCGTAATCATTTATCCTTTCTGAATAAATGACAGCTAATCTAGTTACCACAGAGGGTATTATTAAGAACACATTGGGTCATAATGCCGGCGCCAGTCTGTTCGGCATTGAGGTTCACGATCGCCGCATTGGTCTGTGCGTTGATATTATTGCATCCACAAATTTGGCTGGCACAGCAACTACATTCGGCTAGGGCCTCGACCAACGTGATCTCTGTCAATCCATTCATATTCTGGATGCCGCTGCAGGCCTCTCCCAATAACTGAGCTTCAGTTTGATAGTCCGGCGGGGGGCCGTCCTGTCCGATACCCACGGTGGTGCAGAGTGTTGCATCGCAGGAATAGCCCAACTGAATGTTGGGATCATTGGGATTATTGGCATTACTTGCCCCATAATAACCGCAGACACTTTGACAGAGCGCCCCATCAGGATCAATGTGGTAGTCTGTTCCCGCTTCATACAAAGGGCAACCACTATCCCCTGGTGAATCAGGGATGCAGGGGAGTTCGGTGAGTATGATAGGCCCACCGGCGGGGTTATAGGCGGCCGACCAGACATTATCGCCTCGTCCATGCCGCTTTTTCTTACGGGAGGACCTGGTCTTGGGAGGAGGGTCGTTGGCATTGCAACTTTGATCTCCTTGACCAATTTGGAACGGTCCATCATAGACCGGGCATTTGCACTCCACGAGGTTACGGCCATCCGCATCCGTTAATCCCGTGCGGTAGCAAGGCGCTGTCATGCAGCCCGCATAAACACCTTGATCCCTTTTATCTGTACATTCTGTCGAGGTGGCTTCCCCCTTGCTCACGTAATCGCGTTTGTACCGTTCTGAATACACGGATATCAGGTCGGCGCCGGGAACCAGCAGATTGGTATTAATCGCTTCACACACCGGTGGGATTCTGCCGCTATTCAGACATTCTGCTCCTTGGTCTCCGCATGCTTCAACCGTCTCCTGATAGATATCAAGATTGGAAATGGCATGAAGATCGACAAGGTAGGGGATCTTAGGAGATACCTCATCCGTAGATATTTCGAAACACGTGCAATTGGCTAATGTTCCATCAGGGGAAAGCGTGCAGGGCAGAGAGGGGTTTTCATCACTATCCCCTGTCGGGGCATCGGGTCCTGAGTAATAGCACAGGGCATAAGAAAATGGTCTGCCGGATGGCGGGGTACATTGCAGGAAATTCGCCGAGGACGTCCAGACATTCGCATACGCAGGACCAAAAGCTGTGGTTTCCGTATCATTGAACGTATACACATCACTGAGTCTCACGCCACGGAGGATCGACTGACTATATCGATGCCCATAGTTGCTCGGATTGGTTTTGGGAGAAAACTTTTCACGGTGATCCCTGTCGCCGGCATAAAGATTATTGCCACTCGTCAGGATTATAGCCAAGGGTAGACCCAAACAGAGGAGTACGTGGGCCACTGTCCGTAAGCGCGAGCATGTAATGATGTGTATCATGATCAATCTCCATTAGGACATTTCTAAGAACTCTAACGCTTCGAAATGCTTCCGGTTTTTGTGGACCACTTCCTTGTTTCCACAGCGTGTATTCCATAAAACGGATCCGTTGGCTCCAGATCCGATGCGGACCCGGATTTTTATCTCGACAATACCCATCAGGCTTTTCCTGTTGGTCTATTGGCGTGTATCTGCGACTGGGCACCGCCTCTGATGTGATTCCGTCCCTGTTAGTTCATCTACCGGACCAGAACAAACCGGATGATTTTTAATCGGGCAGCCAAAAAAGTCAAGGAAATTCTCTTCGAGCTCGCTTTCTCGTGGTTGTGTAATCGGTGTTGAACAATCTCATGGAATCCCTCGATCTTCAGTCCATGATTTGTTACCTTCTCTTTGAAAGTGGATTTTGATCGAGATGGGCTGTGATAAAATTTGCACGGCAGGCTGTGCGATGAATAAATGGCAACTATTTTTGAATGGTATTGAAAGGCGGACATGAATCGACAAATTCAGGCAATTGAGAAACCGGAGAACAGCTCAGGAGGAACTAGCAGACTCGTCCGGGGACTGATCGGCCTGCTGGTGTGTGTCGGTTTGCTCATGATCAACCCTGGACCGGGTCGGGCCGTCGTTGAAGAAGATGTCCGGGCCCTTCGCGAGGATATGGAGCAGGTGAAGAAGGATCTTGCTGAAATTAAGAGCATCCTTCAGAGTGCGACAAAACGGCAAAGACCGGAGAAAAGTACAGGCACTGTGGGTGTGACCGGGGGTGCGGTGCTGGGGGAAGTCGATGCCCCGGTCACGATCGTGGAATTCTCAGACTATCAATGTCCTTTTTGTCGACGGTATTCATTAACGGTGTTTCCTGTACTTAAACGTGAGTATATCGATACGGGAAAAGTTCGGTATGTATTCAGAGATTTTCCTTTGACCAGTATTCATCAACAGGCAGAAAAGGCCCATGAAAGCGCGCACTGCGCCGGGGAATCCAATAAATACTGGGAAATGCATGATATGTTGTTTGAAAAGCAGAATGATCTCATGGTTCCCTCGTTGAAACAATATGCCGGGGAACTCGGACTGGATTCCACGACGTTCGAGGAATGCTTAGATAGCGGGAAATATCAAGTGGCTATTCAAAAGGACGTTGATGATGGCGGAGCTGCGGGAATTAGAGGAACCCCGTCATTCTTTGTCGGGAAAAGTGGTTCCGGAGATTCTATAACCGGTACGATCATCCGGGGAGCTCAACCGCTGGTGAATTTTCAAACTATCATCAATCAGCTCCTGAGTGATCATGCGTCGGACGCTGGTGTCTCCCCTGAATCCGATGACAGGGCACCCGTTCGGCTACCGTAAGCCCACAATGGAGGCTATTCGGTCATTCAACCACTCGTGAGTTCACTATCCCCAAGTAACCAACTCACCCAATTCGTGATCATAAATGCAAGCTTCCGTTGTTCAGTCAAATACCGCATCGGCATGCTCATGTAATTTTTACTAAACAATACACATCCTAGTTGGTGCCGCCTTTCAACCGAGTCAATCGATCTTCTTTTAATTCAATCCAGAGCGACTTCTCTCTTTCCACCGTGACAGAACCGGGTTTGAAGTCTTTGCCTTTTTTAACGAATTTTCGCAACGTATAAATCACTTCACCTTTCCCGCTTTTTCGTAAGTCACTAAACCACAGGGTCAACGTCGCCGCATCCTTTAATGTCTCTGGGGGCACCATGGCGCCTTTTTCCAGGCGGACAACCACGTGCGAACCCGGTGTCCCTCGAGCATGAAGCCACAGATCATCCGGATTGGCGACCTTCAAAGTCAGATGATCATTATCCTTCGCCGTTTTCCCGACTAAAATAGTAAGTCCATCGGCAGAGGTATACGTCCGGTAGCCCTGGGCTGGAGCCGGTCGGCCTTTGTTGGATGCCCTCGTCCTCTGTGGAATCGAGGGACCTGCTTTTTTTGTCGTTCTGGGTAAACCCTCAGGATCCACAATCCCTTGTTCCAACTGAGCCAATTTTCCCTCCAATCGGGCCACCTCTTTGTGGGCCTCGTCCACACGGGGTTGGAGATGTTCCTGAGCCCCGATGTATTTATGATATTTCCGAAAGTAATCTTCCATATTCCACACCGCATCTTTAGCGGGGTCAAGAGGGAGCGTCAGGGTAGGCAGGGCCGGATCATAATAATCAACCATGGTGATGGTCTCTTGTCCCTTTTTGATCTCATGGAGATGACTTTTCAATAGTTCTCCATATCGGGCATATTCCCGAAACCGCTCGGTCTTTTTGAAATCTTCCTGTAGCGCCTGAATTTTTCGTTTGGCATGTTTCAGTGCTTTTCGAGCCTGCGCCAGTTGCTGTTCAAGGATGGTATCCCGGCCTTCCTCCTGTTCTCGCTGCCCATATCGGGTTTCCAGTTCCGCCGACACCGGAAACATTTCGCCAAAGGTACCTGTTTCTTGAGTAGCAGCTTCAGAAAGCGGTTCACGAATTTTCCCTTCCTGGGTCATAACAATCTCGTCCTGAGGGACGAGACCATCCATGGCGGAAGGAGGGAGAGCCTCCTGGAAGGGCACTGGTCGCACCGATGGGGGCGTATACAGCTCTCCCACCTTCACACGGGAATCCCGTAAGGATCTCAAGACCAGTTTTTTCTCATTGAGGACATGCACATTCGACCGATTGCCGGTCAACGCAATCACCAAAACAGATATCTGCCCGGCTTTTGCTATGGTGATATACACAATCCGGTCTTCTGGCTCCTGGCTGACCTCCGCAATGCGTCCACCCTCCACATGAGAACGTAGAAAGGCACAAAAGGGCGGGGGAGTCGGCGGATTCTCAAACTTTTGAGAAGTCAGATGCAGGCGGGCAAACCGGGGCTCCACGCACACAAGTAAGTGGCTTGTCTGTGCCTGGGCGCGAATATCGAGGGTTAAGGCCAATTCCCGGGGTTGGTGGATTTTCTGAACCCACCCACCCACCAGAGACTTGCGTAATTCCCTGACAATGGACTCACATTCAGAAAGAGAAAGAGCCATAGTTACGTGGTGCCGGCTCGAAAAAGATTGCAGACAGAAGAATTGAATATGTCAATTTCTTCTGGAACATCCCAGACAGCGGTCGTGCCGTTTGCAAAGATTGATCTGGAGATATGAGGTCTTAGATCACGTTGGGACACCATCCCTTATTCTGGATTCTTTCCAATCAAATAGGCAATCCATGAGGGGTCGGAATCACCTTTCTCGACGCGATGATAGGTGCCGGTCCCTTCATTCGCTTCTGCATTGAGGCCTTCCCAGAGAAAGTGCACGTCCTCAAAACCGGCCTCTTGCAGGAGTTCCCTGACCTCGGGAATCGTCCACAAGCGCCAATCATAGACAAAGGCATTACGAAGCTCACTGCCATCGCGGAAGAGAAAATGAATCCGGGTTGTACAGAAATACGTGGAGGGTTCAAAGACATCCTGATCCCACACGAAGATGAAATCGCCAATGCCGTCGTCAGCAGGATTGTCGATGTCTCGATGCTCCTCCTGTTCCACCTGCGTTTCGCTGCCTCCCCAGATATCCAGCACAAACAACCCGCCGGGCCGAAGCGACCGCCTGGCATTCCTGAAGTATTCTAAAAGGGTCGGTCGATCACGGAACACCATATAACTAAAATTCATGGCGACTGTGAGTTGTGAGAGAGGGTGTTGGACGTTCAAGACATTGTCATTCACTAATGTGAGCCGCTGCTGTTGCCCGGGAGTCAGATGAGCAATGTTGTGTTTGATACCCCAATTCAGCGTAGGCCAATCCAGGTCAATGCCCAGGGCATGATTGTCGGGATGTCGGGTTACGAAATGGGAGGATAAAAAGGCGGTACCGCAGAAATCCTCCCGAAAATGGCGGAGCGAAGTGTTGGTATAGCTCTCGAAATATTCGGTGAGGAACGGTATATCCAATTCAGGGCTTTGCACGCTCTTTTGGTAAAGAAGATGGACATCGGCCAATTGAGCCATTGAAACTGGTTGGGGAGAGTCATATTCAGGAGAAGTCATTAAAACCTCGTTTCTATTTAGAAGAGTGAATTCATTTTACGATTTCGCCAAACAGTCGGGTGGGGTATTATTGAAATGAGATCTCACAAATTATTGCTCGTTGTGCTGGGCAATATTACGTGAATGCGGAGGTCTCTTTCCAGGGATAGGGGCCAGGAAGGATTGAATCTCTTTATACTCATTCCATGCTCACCATTTTTCTCCTTTATGAGCGGTATGGTTTTTGGGATGAAGGAAGGTAAAAAGGGATTTTGCACATCACCTGTTCCAATTGAATACGCAGTTGGCATCCAACTGCGCGGTTCTTTGTTCCCGTTGATTTTTTTGGTTCACATAAGATCGAAAAGGAAAATTTACATGGATGGTACATCGGTAGCGATTATTGCGAGTGGGGTATTAGTGGGTATGGGTGCCTCCTTCACCGGGCTCGGAGGCGGATTCTTGATGGTCCCCCTGCTCTTATTTCTCGGCTTTACGGCACAAAAAGCCGTCGGCACCTCATTCGTCGGGATCCTGGTGATTGCGGTCTCGGCCTTGATTGCCCACGGGAGGATGGCCAACGTGGATTACAAATATGGCCTTCTGCTCGGTCTGGGCGGAATCATCGGAGCACAAATCGGTGCGCGCCTTGTTGAAGATCTTCCCACTGAACTGTTCAAGAAAATCTTCGCGGTCATGCTCATTGGCCTGGCGATATATCTCTTTGTGAAGAAATAGGACCAAGTCGAGACACCGTCCCATCATCAGGGGACATCGGCGCGTCGTTGGTTTTCGCTTCCGGATATCCCGTGAACGGTACAATCAATTTTTGCTGAAATGGCTATTTTCAATACATATCTCTTGCCAATAGATCATACTTAATAGTAACTATGAATGGGGGTGGCTTCTCTTTGGCGGCATGTTTGACTCCAGTGGGCATGACCGTCCGTCAATTGTGATGAGCTTTCCCAAGATGGATTTTGGAGGACCGACGCCATAGGCTGAAATCTGTGGCGACCGGCCAATGTAACGCCACAACCACGACATTCCAGTATGGCATTGTGTTTGCGGAAAAACTCTCATGATTGAGCCGATTTTTCTCCAGTCTCTTTTTTTACTCGGAACAGCTGTCGTCGTGGTGGTTGTATTCCACAGACTTCATATCCCCTCACCACTTGCCTACCTGCTCGTTGGCGTGTTGCTTGGTTCATACACCCCGGGGCCGGTCATCGAGGCACAACCGGTTCGTGCCCTGGCGGAATTCGGAATTGTCTTCTTATTGTTTACGATCGGCCTGAATTTTTCGATGCCGCAAATCCATGCCTTGCGTCATCAGTTACTGGGTCTGGGAACGGGGCAGGTCCTACTCACGACTATCGCGGTGGGCCTCCTGGCTTGGCTCGTGGACTTACCCATTGCCGCAGCCTTTGTCGTAGGAGCGGTGTTCGCGCAGTCCTCCACGACGATTATCAGCAAGCAACTCATCGAACAGGGAGAGGAGCATAGTCGGCACGGACGATTGGGGATCGCTATGTCCGTTTTTCAGGATGTGACAGCCGTCCCATTCGTGGTCGTCATCCCTGTGCTCGCAATGGCGAATACGGAGGTTGTGGTTCTGGCCGGTTCCCTCGGGATGGCGTTTGCAAAGGCAGCCCTGGCGTTCGGACTGGTCTTTCTGGCCGGACGATGGGTGATGCGTCCCTTATTTTATCTGGTTGCAGAGCTACGCTCCACGGAAGTGTTCACCCTGACAGTCCTGTTTGTGTCATTGGTTTCGGCATGGACCACGAGCAGTCTTGGCCTGTCTATGGCGTTCGGTGCCTTCCTGGCAGGGATGATGCTGGGTGAGACCGAATTCCGACATCAGGTGGAATCTACCATTCGCCCTTTCCGCGATGTGTTACTTGGTCTGTTCTTTATCGGGATCGGCATGCTGGTCGACCCGTCGTCAATCCCGGGCATTTGGCACTGGGCATTAATGGGAGCCACGGTCTTATTGCTCATCAAGGCTGTCCTGGTGGCGCTGATGGTACGATTATCGGGGATGGACACCTTGACTGCCTGGCGGACCGGATGGTTATTGGCGGTGGGAGGTGAGTTCGGGTTTGCTCTTCTCTCCATTGCACTGGATGTGGGTGTGATCCAAGCAAAAATCGGTCAGATTGTGTTGACCTCTGTGTTATTTTCTATGATTGTTGCCCCCTTTCTCATCCGGTACAATCAAGTACTTGCCCGCTGGTGCGCACCTCGTCCGGCCCGTGAGGGGAAGGACGCGGTGCCCCAAGTCAGTATCGATACCCTCGGGCCTCTTCGTGATCATGTCATTATTTGCGGGTACGGGCGCATCGGCCAGAGTGTGGCCCACCTTCTTGAAGAAGAAAAAATTCCTTATGTGGCATTGGATCTGGATCCGTCCAGAGTCAAGGACGCGAATATCGCCGGGGAGAGCGTCTTTTACGGGGATGCTTCGGAACGCACCATTCTTGAAGGGGTTGGTGTCGGCACGGCCCGGCTGGTCGTGATCGCCCATGCCGATGTGGCCTCCGCTCATAAAACGCTGCATCACCTTCGCGCCTTACGTCCGGATCTTCCGATCATGGTCCGCACTCGCGATGAAACCCATGTCGATGAATTGCGTGCGGCTGGTGCGACGGAGGTGGTGCCGGAGACACTGGAAGCAGGTCTTATGATCGCCGCCCATGCCTTGGTGTTGCTGAATGTGCCTATCTCCCGTGTGGCCCGCCGTATGCGGGAACAGCGAAATGGGCGGTATCATTTATTACGTGAGTTTTTTCTGGGCGATAGCTTGTTGGCCTACACGAGGCAGGAACACAACGTCGACCGCCTTCGCCCGGTGGTTCTGCCACCGGACAGTTCTTTTGTGGGACACACATTAAATGAACTGAATCTCAATGGCGTCGCGATTGCCGCTTTGGTTCGGGAAGGGCAACGGCAACTCATGCCGTCAGGTGAGACCAGGTTGGAGGCTTGGGATGTCCTCGTGTTATTCGGCTCCCCTGATGATCTACAGCGCGCTGAACGCGCCCTGCTCGGATGACGGGGATAGGAACCAAGCGGCGTTATCGACTGAATTCGTCATGGAAGCCTTACCCAATTCTGTATTTAACCTCTCCTGAGCTTCATCGCCAAGTCTTTGACAAACGTCTATATTTTCAGCATATTGCTTTTAGTACTTCATCCGACCTAACAGATCTTTATTGTTGTGAGGCATTTCTATGGCAACATGGCTCATTCCGGCACTAAAAGCCGTTCTCCCACATATCGGGACAATTATTTCGGCCACCGCACCTGCATTTACAAAAAAAGGAACGGCTCCCACCACCGATCAGACGCATCTGTTGCAGCAACAGATCAGCGAATTACAGGCAGCCGCCTCTCAAAACGCCACGCATGTCAAAGAACTCGCCGAACAATTGCAACGCACCGTTGCGGCCATCGAACAGGCCGCGTCAGTGGCCACATCCAATCAGCAGCGCGCCCTGCAACTTAGTCTTGCGGCGATCGCCCTTTCCGCCATCTCCCTCTGTGCGGTGCTCTTGCATGTTCTCTTCCGCTAAGACCGCAGCAGTCCCAAAAAGTATCCGCCATACCACTGAACGGTGATAGAGTTCTGAGTGATGCTCAGATTTTTGATACAATAATAGGCTTTGGTAACATGTGAGAACAAAGGAAACAATTCCTCCATTGCACAAAAAAGGAGATTGAGTTCTGAAAAAAATCTATTTTGTCATATTTATAAGTTTGGTCTTGATGGGTTATTCCTCGGTAGAAGCGGAATTTATTAATCAACCAATCCGGATGGAACATTTTCCTCCCTATTATTATCCGCATGAAGCCGTCGTCTGGGCCGGTGTTCCCATTCAATGGATTAATGCGACCGCGTCTCCTCATACCGTCCAGCATGATGATTGTGGAACAGAGAAACCGTGTCTATTCGATTCCGGGAAGGTCGCACCCGGAAAGACGTACACTCTTCCAGGGCTGCCCCCTGGACGCTATTCATACCACTGTCAAATCCATCCGATTATGGGCGGAACGTTAATCGTCGAGGATCCGAAGGGCAGAACTGCTTCTCCGCAATAGCGTTGCACTCTCTTTCAAGTTGTTGTCCATGATATTTTTATTGGAAAAAATTGACGAGACAATCTAACCGAGGAGCTCGCATGCCCGATGAAACCTGGTTCGATGTCGGTGGTGCAGACGAGTTGAAACATCAGCCGGTGCAGCAAGTGCTGATCGGACGAACACCAGTGGCGTTAACTTACTGCAATGAGCAGTTCGGAGCGATCAATGGCGCGTGCAACCATGTGGGCGGGCCGTTGGGTGAAGGTACATTGGAGGGAGAGTACGTGGTCTGCCCTTGGCATTATTGGAAGTTTCATTATCGGACCGGCAAAGGGGAACCCGGGTATGAAGAAGACGCAGTGCCGGCCTATGACGTGAAAGTAGAGAACGGGCGTGTTTTGATTCGATCCACGGCAATTTCGAAACGAACGCGTCAAGCACATGAGCCCCATCCGCTTGCTCGAACTCCAAACAGGGAGGACGGTCCGATTCGGGTTCTCGGACTTTCCACGACCGTCATGACGCCTGATCACCCGCGCTACAGTACTTCAGAAGATTTGCTTGAAATCGGGCTGAAGCATGCTCGGACAATCTAGAATGTGAAACGCGGTTGTTGCGTCTTCGGGATCTGTCCTTTCGCCCCTGCGAGGGTTTTTATTCCAAATCATCACGGGCTTGTACCTGGCCCTGTTCGATTACGCAGATGGATCCCCAAGATGAGATGGACCAGGTCTACGAAGGACTGGTGCATTGGGCTGATGTCCTGGTTCTGGCCACTCCCATTCGATGGGGGGCCGCAAGCAGCCTCTATTTCAAGATGGTTGAGCGGATGAACTGTATACAGAATCAAGAAACGATTTCAGATACACATCTGCTTCATAATAAAGTAGGCGGGTTTATCATTACCGGTGGGCAGGATAATATTCAGGCCGTGGCCGGGCAACTACTCGGATTTTTCGCCGAAATCGGTGTGCAGTTTCCGCAGTTTCCCTATATTGCTCATTCCCGGGGATGGAGCGCGGAGGACATGCAAAATAATATGCGCTATGTGCAGAAGTCCCGATCACTGCGGGAAGGCGCGATTGCCCTGGTAGAACGCTGTGTTCAAATGGCCAGCCTGCTGGTACACGGAGATTTAGGGGAATGCCGGACGGCGAGAGGAGGGCGAAAAGCCCACGAGCTGGATACCAGGGCTCAGCTGCATGGCTTTACAAATACCAAAAAGGACCCATCGGTCAAGCCGGATTAAATTTCGGATAGGATAACAGCCCTTCTCTGTCAATGTTGAAGTTTGGTCCAATCCTTTTTTATTGGACAACAGACAACCCACCGATGGTTTTTATCGCAAGGTATCTCAGCTTTTATGAGATTTCAAATATGATATTGACGCATGTAGCATCAGTGCAGTGAAGTTGAATGCCTACAATATTCTTACACGGATCCCATGCGTCTTTTTTCAGGTAGAGGCCGCTGTTGCCAAAATTCTGATACAAGCATCTTATTTGGTGGAGATTTTGGATGAAACACAAATCTGGCTCCGCTCTCAGTTATCCACAACCGTTGCATTAAGGGGCTGTTGAGAAAAGCCGCCAACGACGTTCTCGCCATTTTCCCGTGCTCACGTACTGGAAGTACGCTCTGCTTTAATTCTGAACTTTTTTGTCAAGAATCATCGGATAATATTTAAAGTTTGGGTTCAACGCTTTATAATAGGACCCCGTTGTTCCGACGAGAAGTTTTTCCCATGTATGCGTCCCAATCCCTCCATACGCCTCTTGATCAATTGTTCAGTTTTTATCGGAAACAGGTGGTGATCTCTCTGAAGCCGTTAGTGCTGGAGTATTATCCCGACCTGTTTAACCAACGGCAGGACGAATACCGGAAGATGATGGAATTGAGTGCCAAAATGACTGTTGTGGGCCATGCCTGCGCAGAGATTGCCGGATTTCCCTATGATGCGCGTCGGCAAATGATCGGCAGTTTATTCGGCGGCTGTTGTTTTCTGGCGGACAGTTTTATTGATGACTTTGGTTTGGACGTTGCCAATTCCTATATTGATCGGATGGATGACCTGTTGACCAAGGGATGGTTTGAGATTCAGACGGATCGGGAAAAACTGTTTTATGTGATTATTGCGCGTTTATTTGCTGAACGGGATGTCTTGGATCCTCTCCTGCGGCAAGCCATACTGTTGCTCTTTCAGGCACAAAAACGGGATGTGGCTTTCCGTTCTGATCCGGAGAGCATTCGCTCACGTCCCCGCCGAGAACAATTGCGAATCTTACGGGAAAGTGCCAGGAACCGAAGCGGCCATGCGATTTTAGTTCTCACAGGATTTTTAGTCCCAGCAGTTCCTCTGCATTATGTCAGTATGATCTTTCTTGCAGGCTCCTTGATCATGCATATCGACGATCACGGGGATTGCTATTCAGACTTGCATTATCATCGGGTGACTTATCTCAATCAGGTTGCCGACCCCGAACGCACGCTTCGTCGGATCTTTCAAGGGCATATTGCCCGTTTGCGGCAGGGGCTACCGGAAGGCTCGGGGCGGGATTTGCTGATTGCCTTTTTGACCAAATATTTTGCCACACGTCTCAAAAAGCATCGTTTACAAAAAACGCATCGGGAGTTGGCCTGGGCGGTCTATGATTAAGCTCCCAGGCAGAATCATCTCGACCGTGGTGGAAGTGGTGTGTCCTGTTGGTCGTATCTTCGCGGAGGCACACGTTCAAGGAAGAGGAGGCCCGGTGGTCAGGCGCACTTAAAAATATGGGACGTTCTCCTGAGGATACAATGGGAACCACAGATGTGTATTGGGGTGATGTGTTTGCGATTGCCCTTCAGGAGCTACGGTCTCAGGGAAAGGTCAGCGATGCGCGCCCCCTGTTACGCATTGATGGCCAGGCCGAAGCAGCCATGGCCCCGTATCAATTCGATCCGGTTTATGGGAAACTTCATCGTCGGGGATGTTCGAATATTGCTGACGATTCCCGGTCGGCGCTTTTTGCCAGATGGAGCATGGGAAGGGATGAACAGTTCCTGGCCTGTTCCCATTGCCGTCCGCACCCCTATCCTCGCGGCCAGGAAGCACAGGACGTAACGTTGGATATTTTATTTGGTGTGATCTCCATTCTGGATCAGTTCGGAACTGTTCTGCGGGAACGTGGCAAAGAATATCGCACTTCCAGTGACGGGCAGGAACTTGAACGAAAACTTGAAGATTTATACCAAAACCTTGATCGACAACAAAAAGACACGATTGAAGTGATGTTGCATTCCATGGACCAGATGGTGAAATTCCTGCGAGAGGCGGATAGAAACCTGAGTCAGGTGCACGACAAGCCGGTTAATGGTCACGTGCAGCCGAATGGCCACGGGATGGCGAAAAAAAAGGCCAATGGGACCGGAACGATGAAAGCCGGGAATGGAAACGGCAAGCGTCCGGTACGTCGCCAGGATTCAAGGAAGTCGAAATAATCAAGGGTGAGTATGCCCACGTTAAATTCAGGGGAAGCAAGGAATTGAAAGGAACGCCCTTATTTGGGTACCCCGGTTTCATTTTTTACCAAAGGTGATAGAATGGCGGCCAATATGGTCCTTCGAATTAAACTCGGTCCCTTTGTCTCGTTTGAGATTGAAGGGGAGAACTGTGAAGAAATTTGTCAATCCTTGAAGGGGTTTGAGCAGTTGAATGAACGGATTGATGCGATGTGTAGTGATCTGGCCGAGCGGGTCTATCCAGATGGGATGACGGCTCAACAAACAGGACAGGAGGAGGCAAGGTGAATTTTAAAGGCCACCTGGGTATGGAGAGTTGCCCGGATTTTTCTGTCCAGGCCAAAACCGAACCAATCGCCTTTGCCACGAAGGCCAAAGGATCGTTGGTCGCACAGGTGAGTGCAATCTCGGTACGGGTAGGGGAGATTCCGATCAACCTGTCGATTCCCTTTCTTCGGCGTGCCGGTGGAATCCATACGGTGGCTTCGATTGGCAGTTTTGGAATTAAACTTTCTCCATTTACCGTCGCCGTCGAAGGGGCCAATGTGCAATTAGCGGGGGTCCTGGGCACAAAAGGTATCACCACACAACTGGAGGGGAAGGTTGGATGTAAATCAAAGCTAAGTTTCAATGGCAAGCTGTTCGGGAAGATTGCCAATTGCTCCGTTGATCTCCCGGACGATGACTTTGAGGATCACGTCGACACGATGTAGCTGTCAGCGTGAAAATGTGATTGAGAAAGGTCTGACCGTGTCAGTTTATCCTGCCCCATGCCGTCACTCCCATACGACTTACCAGGTCTACCATCAGGTCGTCTGTCAGCATCAAATCGAAGTGGAGGTCTGGCCGGCCAACGCTGAAGTGTATTTTCGCGATGAACGATATGCCGATCCTGTGAATACCCAGGTCCGGTTTCACGCTTCGGTATATAACGGGATGAGCAGTAAGGTGAATTGGGCTGTTCAGGATCCTGCAGGAAATCCCGGGGCTGGTTCGATTGATCCAACCGGCTTATATCTTGCTCCTCCGAAAGGCAGTCTTTCTCACGGGATAACCGACATCATTATTGCTACAGCGGCAGAAAGCCCTTTTCGGAAAGCCTATGCCTTTGTCACGTTGATGGGAAATGGACCAGAGCCGCTTCCTCAACCAATTCTTGAAGTTTTCCCCAAGCAGGCGTATCTCTATTATCCTCAAGGTCATGATAACGCCTATATCGATCAGAGCAACACCCAACAATTATTTCGGGCGACGATTCGGCACAGTTCAGGGATGGCTGTTCAGTGGCTTGTGGATTCAGTGGTACAGAGCGGGGCGGGCACCGTTCCCTGGTTTCTTTATCAGCTTACCGGGTCGGGTGCTTCCAAAGTCGTGACGATTTCAGCCCGATTACAAACCCAGCCGGCCATTCTCGATGAGGCCAAGGCCATTCACATAAACTATAGCTGGCCAGGACTTGTGTAGCATCCGCCAGGGAAGGGCATCCATATGGGCGACATAAAAATTAAAGAGGCAAAAAATCTCGATAAATTGCGGATCAGTGAACTGAGTAATGTTGATCCGCTTGTGATCAGCGAAGTTCGACATATTGCTCCGGCCGCCGTACACATTAAAGAACTGAATCATATTGATCCCCTGACGATTGAATCCCTCCGCATCAATGAAGTTCGCAACCTGGATCCGATCCGTGTTGAACAGTTCAATGTGACCAACCTGCCTACCGTCAATTTGTCTCTCCGGCAACTTCCTGCGGTTGATATGAATATCCGGCGCTTGCCCCCTGTGTCGATCGGACTTCATCAGGATTTTTGTCTTCCCTCCAGCTACACGTTACGCGCACGGTTATTAGGGATTGAATTCCTCCGCCTCAATCTGGAGGGACGGACCATGGTTTCCCCAAGGGATAAGGTCAGGCGTGAGCAATCGCGTATACCCGGACAAAGCTTTCCTCAGGTGGTGGCAGCCGGCAATCCGGGTATTCCATCTCGATCCGTTACCAAAGGCTCGCGGGTTGTGGTTACAGGATCACCGTGTCAGCCCATGCCTTTGTCTCATCAGTCAAAACCCGGGACCTCTGCGAGGCGACCTATAAGCAGAGAGGGGTTCAGACCTGGAGGTGAGTACGGAGGGGGGAGACAAGCCTCTTCGGGTGGATTAAAAGTGGGAAATATCCCTTCTCGTACCTTTCCGATGACGAAGGCCGGGTCTCAGATGGATTCCATGGATAGTGCTGTCAGCAGCGGGGAGGATTAATCTATGTCCTGTGAACATTCGCAATGCTCATACTCAAAGCATGGACACGATGGGGCTACTATAATGGGACAGACCACTGGTCAGGCTATTGGCCTGGCCTTCCATCTGGTCGGTACTGGTGCCCAATTGTTCCGGCAATTCATGCACGGGCTCATCTGGCAGGAGCCACCATGTCCACACGGATGCGCCTGTCCGATGCGTCGTGAGTGTGGACCGGTTGTCCAGCACCATTATTGTGTGCAGTGCCAACCTTCACCCTGTACGTGCCATTCATGTTGTTAATTCGCACATTGTCTTTGGAGTCAAGAGCATGAAGTCCGGGAGCAAGGCAACTGCCAGTAAAAACAGTAAGAAAAAATCTCCGTCACGGCGATCTTCAACTCAAAGAAAGTCGACAGCCCAAGCGTCTGCTCACGCGGACCAAAACACCAAATCGGAGGATTCGATGTTCGGGCATGGCGATCAAATCGGCACGACGTTTGCGAAAGGATTGGATCTGGCTGAAGCGGGTTTAAGTTTGGGCTTGACCCTCATCAACCGTTTTGGAACGATGATGCAGGATTCCGTGCTGGAGAAATTTTCCGGCGTCATGGGCGCCGCCACCGCTTCATCCGAGGAATCCGCTTCCTCGTCTTCCAGATCACAAGATTCGACTGCTCCGGGGCCCTCCTCGACACATCCCGAAGGTATCGAACCGCAGGATCCCGCCTATTACATCGCGAATCGTTTACCGCTTACTCCCGGGCAATCTGTGCATGTGTCCTTTTCTATTAATAATGATTCGATGGACTCGGCCAAGAACGTCAAGTTGAAGGTCGACGGATTTATCGGATCGACTCAAGGACAGGTATTTCCTTGTAAAGGCTTCACGGTTAGCCCTGGAACAAAAACGATTGAGCCGATGGATTTTGAAAAATTTATTTTGAAGGGCGTAATTCCCGCCGGCCTTCCGCCGGACGTTTATCATGGACGTATTGTTGTGATGTCCGAACAGGCAATCGAAATCCCGGTGAAATTATTGGTGACCTCGGCAACGTAAAGGGGGAGAAGCTCTCGAATAAGGGTTATTCTACCCATAGGGATGTTTGACGGGAGAACCTATGACGTACGATGTGATTGTAGTTGGGGCCGGACCGGGAGGGAGCAGCACCGCAGCGTTTACGGCACGGAAGGGGCTATCGACCTTAATCCTTGATCGAACCGATTTTCCCCGGGATAAGGTCTGTGGGGATGGGTTGACCCCTCAAGCTTTATATTGGCTGGACCAGTTGGGCTGTATCGACGAAGTGCTGACTCACACCAAATCCTGTATTAAAACCTGCGACCTCTTTATTAACGGCGAATTACTGCTGACCGGGGGATTTCCGAATACCACTCACTATCCTGATTTTTGCGTGTTGTTGGATCGCCGGCGTTTTGATCACATTCTTCTTCAACATGCCGTGGCCTCCGGAGCCGAATTCCAAGCGTACTCCCTTGTTCGAGAGATTCACCAGACGCCCGATCATGCCAGCGTCGTCCTGGATCATAAAGGGCAGCGCATGGAAGTACAGGGAAAAATTGTTATCGGGGCAGACGGCGTGAGTTCCGTCGTGTCCCGCTCTATCGGGAATGTCTTGAAAAATGGAGCGACGGCCCTTTCACTGCGTGCCTATTACCAAAATGTGGATGCTGAAGGCGCTCAAATCAAGGTGTATTTCGATGAGCGTTTTTTCCCCGGGTATGCCTGGGTCTTTGTGGACGATGACGGCTTTGCCAATATCGGGTTGGGGTACGCGTTTGATAAACCGTTTCCCATGATCCCGAATCTGAAGCAGGTGTTCCAAGATTTTCTCGATCAGGATTTGGGCCACCTCTTGCGTCATGCCTCACGGTGCGGAGCCGTTTCAGGTGGGGCTGTCTCATTTTTTAAACCCAAGGCCATCGTGGCTGATCGGGTGATGCTGGTGGGTGACGCGGCCAATCAAGCCGATCCGCTCAATGGCGGAGGTATTCATAAGGCGATGGAAGGGGCGTATTTAGCTGCCGAAACCGCGCATCAGGCCGTATTGAGTGGGGATTGTTCTGTCCGTGCTCTTCAACAATACCAAACGCAATGGGAACAACAATTTGAGTTAGACTGGCGGACGGGGGAATTATTTTTATCCGTAGCCAAAAATCCCGATTTGAAAGAATTCTGCCTGTTTGTCCTTGCCAACATTGCTCGGATGACCACCCATGACCGGCAATTTCAAGAGTTTTGTAGTGGAGTGTTCAGTGGGGTCCTTTCTCAAAATATCTGTCTTGTCCCGCAAGCCTTGTTTCATGCCATGCCACGGAATCCTGAGGCCTGGATGGCTATGTTACAATTAGACGAAAAAGGACTAGTGACCGGGCCCCTGAGTCTGGCCATCGACGCCTTGACCAGTAGTGCGAAGGCGTCAAGCCGCATGCTGATGAGTCCCTGGCAAAGCTTAAACTGGAGCCTCGAGGTGATGACCAAAGTTCTTCGGCTTGCCAGGGGCCATGCGGAAGGATCATTCACACCGTCAGGCCCCGCAATGGTAAAATGTTCTATTTGATCACCGGCAGGGATTCTAACCCGTCCGGAGAAAGGTACACGACATGGCCACCGTTATAGAATCCGTCAACAAAGTCATTAATCAGACTTCCACACAAATTCTAGAGAATCACATCCCTCAAAAAATGGCCGACATGGTCAATACCGTGGTCAATACGGGTTTCCAGATTGTGGAAGATGTGTTGAAGATTACCCAGGATTTGACGAAAGCATCGGACTCTAACCAAGGAGATTCCTAATGCATCACCATTTACCGCATTGCTGTGTCTCGATGTCCCACCATTCGTCACCCCATTATCATACGACCGGTCATCGCAGCGTGGCTCCAATTGGGTATCCGGTCCTGATGCCGATGCCATATTACCCGTCAGTCGGATATCCCGCATACGGCTGGGGAACTCAGGCCAGCCATTCCATGCCTCTTCCTCAAGAAGTCAGTGTGGACAGCGCAGCCGGCATGAAAGAAGTGTTGATCGGAGGAACCACCAACGCCTCATTGACCCTGGAATACGCGCCGGATGCCGGGGCGGCTTCGCCCTTGGTCAAGGTCACGGTGGACCTTGATGGGAGCACCTCAACCTGGCAGGAAACCTCAATGACGGACGGTTATCATGTGAAATCGCATTTGCTATCCATCGAGCCAGGAGCCAAGGTGACGTTGGAAGTGACAGAAGCGATGGCCCGATTGCGCTGGTGCGAAACAGTCTGTTTTTGATCGGATGAGGAGACCTTAAGCGTAGGCGTATTGTCTTTTTGAACGGCTATTCAATTTGAGGCAAGAATAAGGAAGGGTACACCAATGAATTACACTCAGCCGATGTTTTCTGGAATTCCCACTCATGCGTATCCTGGTGCCGGAGCCTTTTCCGGACCACACTTTCAGCATGGGGGCACCGGGTTTTGTCCTGGTTGTAGCCACCCCAGGGCCAAATGTTGCTGTGGGCATCGGGAATGCCGGAAGGAAGCCAAGGAATTGCTTGTTGAAGCGGACATTAGTGTCGACGGAAAGACGGATTCCAATTCCATGGTCCTCCAACGAGTCCGGGCAATGGCCATGTTCACGGCTCCGGTTGAGATGTCAGCCGGCGAGACAAGTGGCAGGAACGCAGAAACGAAGGCAGCCGTGGCTCCGATTGTCGGTGAGGTGGATGTGCGAGGAAAAGCCGGAATCGGCAAGGCCTTTATCGGGGGAGGATGTTGCGTGCATCTTTCCATCGAATATACCCCGACGAATGCGGCATCGACTGCACCCGCTTTAGTTTTCGTGGTCGTACAGGACAGCGAAAAAACGACTCTAGGCTGGATGAAGCAGGCCGACCCTCAGGATGGCTATCAAATTAAAGAAGGAATTATCACCACCAAGCCAGGTGCCCACCTGACGGTCCTGGTCGTCAATCTGACTTCCAGGGTTCGATGGTGTGAAGTCTTTAGTTGTTAACCGGTTTAACCAGGAGATGATGATGGCGGCAACCCCAAAAGGTTCTTCAAAAGAGAAAAAGGCCGGCGCAGCGAACAAAGCTAAAGCAGAATTCCAGGAATATAAAAAGCGAATCGAACGCGCTCCAGGAATGGAAACCCGTGGTGGCCCTCAGTTTGGCACGAGTGCGGCAGGAATGCCTCACATGCCGATGGGATGGCCACTTCCTCCTATGACCGGTTTCTTACCCCAGATTCCCCAGGTGCCTGGTTTGAATCCCGACTCAGGCCAAACTGCCGGCGAGACAAGTGGGGAGATCGCTAACCGGGTAGGGGAGACCTTGAAATTGGGTATGGATCTTTTGAATTCTGGGTTGGGGGTCGGGTTACGATTCCTTCAGGGGCTAGCTGGTCCTGAATATCATCACGGACACCCTGGATGGGGCCATACTCACGGGGCCAGGGACCATTTTCATGGATCTCACGGATATGAGTGCCAAATGGCCTGTGGCTGCGATTGTGTGGATTGTTGTCAGTCCCTCGGGTGTGCATCCTCCTGTGGGTGTGCTCCCAGCGTAGGCTCGTGTTGTTAAACGTCAGTTTTGAAAGATTGCCAGCGGATTTTTTCCTCTTCCTCTAGCCCGGAGTTTCTTGTGACTCCGGGTTTCGTGCTTGTTTTTTGCACACCAATGTCCAGATCCTATCCGTGAACGAGTTTCTGATTGTATATCTATGAAATGTCATCAACCCGTTTCCGACATTTCCTGGACTCGTGACGCCATAATCTATCAAATCTTTCCTGACCGGTTTGCAGGAGATAGCCAACAGCTCAAGCCCGGATCTGGTTTCGTGCCCTGGAGATCCAAGCCTACAGCTCACGGATTTATGGGAGGGACTCTGCGAGGAATTACTGAACATCTCGATTACCTCCTGGACCTTGGTGTCAATTTGATTTACCTGGCCCCCATTTTTTTTGCCTCGGCCAATCATCGATACAACACCTACGATTATTATAGGATTGATCCTCGCCTTGGGACATTGGCTGACTTTCAGACTCTGATATCCAGGGCTCACGCGAATGGCATTCGCGTATTATTGGATGGCGTATTCAATCATTGCGGCCGGGGATTTTTTCCCTTTTATGATGTCATGGAACGTGGGCCGGCATCCCCCTTCACCTCCTGGTTTTTCATCACACGATTTCCGGTTAATGCGTTCGGGAAATTTCGTTATCGCGGTTGGCAGGAACGGCCTCTCATGCCCATTCTCAACTTAGCCAATCCTGCCACACGACGGTATTTTCTGGACGTCGCAGCCTATTGGACGAGTCAGGGTATAGATGGATGGCGGTTGGATGCAGTGGCTGATGTCCGGGGCCATCAGTTTTGGAAGGCGCTCTGGCAGAAGGTGAAGACCATAAATCCGTCGTCGTATATGGTGGCAGAAATCTGGGGTTCTGGTCGTTCTTGGATTCGGGATGGACAATTTGACGGAGGAACGAACTATCTACTCCGTCAGATCGTCTTGGACTACTTTATTCACGGTTCCATTTCAACCAGGCAATTTGTGTCCCGCGTGAATAAACTTCTTCGGATGTATCCATGGGAAACGACCTTAGCAATGGTGAACATGTTAGGGTCCCATGACACTGAACGCCTGTATGCTTTAGCCCGGGGAAATATTTTACGACTGAAGTTGGCCATGCTGTTTCAGTTTGTTTTTCCGGGGATACCGGCCGTGTATTATGGGGATGAAATCGGGATGAGGGGAGGGAAGGACCCTGACAATCGTCGGGGCATGGAATGGAATCAGAGGAATTGGAATCACGAGTTGCGGGATTTCACCAAGCAGCTTATTGCAATCCGGAAATCTCTTCCAATGTTACGCGAAGGGGATTGGACCGTGGTTCAGGTATTCTCTGAGCAACAGTGTTGTGTCTTTGTGAGAAAGACGCAAAGAACCTGTGTCTTTATTCTTTTTCATAATGATGATCACCCCATCTCTATTCAGATTGATATCGCCCCGTGGGTGGGGAAGACCGCTCGATGGCTTGAGGACCAGCTTACTGGACACAGGTTCAAGTGTGAACAAGGAAAGGTTGTCTTATCCGATCTGGGGCCACGCTCAGGAATGCTACTGACTCCGGTGAAACCGGCTGTCCTGTGAAAAAGGTGAGTGGTCGTCCCGTGGGAGGCTGAGGACCAATTTTTCCGAAATGAATCTATTTCAATTATTGTAAGAGCAGGTGGAATTCCCTGACCATCAACAGTTTCCTTACCCGTGGTTTCTCCACATTCGGCCGTCCCTGGCCAGCAAGGCATCGGCTTCCGGCGGTCCCCAGCTCCCTGAGCTATAGGGACGAATGGCATGCGAGCCCAGGCTCTCCCACACTTTGACAATGGGATCGACGATACTCCAGCCAACCTCGACGCTATCACTTCGTTGAAATAGGGTTGCGTCTCCAGCCATCACGTCGTGCAGGAGTGTCTCATAGCCTGTGCTCGGCGCATCACCGAAATATTCCGCATATTGGAAATCCATATCTACCGTCCCGACCTTGACCTTGGGTCCTGGAATTTTGGCTCCAAAACTTAGGGAAATGCCTTCATCCGGTTGAATGCGAATGACCAACACATTCGGCGTGAGCTTGTCGACTGGAGTCTTACGAAATAACATCAGCGGGGCAGATTTAAACTGAATGACCACTTCGGTCACTCGGGTGTGTAACCGTTTGCCGGTCCGAAGGTAAAAGGGCACGCCTTCCCAACGCCAACTTTCAATACCTAAGGTCATTGCGGCAAAGGTTTCAGTCAGGGAGGCTGGATTGACATCCTTTTCCATTCGATAAGGAAGGACACTGTGACCATTAATCGATCCGGCCTCATATTGTCCGGCAACCGTTGATTGTAAGACCTCGACGGGGTTCATGGGCTGGATGGCGCGGAGCACCTTGGCTTTCTCGTTCCGGACCGCTTCGGGATCAAACGTATTCGGTGGTTCCATCGCCACGAACGCCAAGATTTGCAGGAGGTGATTGGAGACCATGTCACGGAGCGCACCGGCTTTTTCATAATAGGCCCCACGATGCTCAACCCCTAACGTTTCCGCAACAGTGATTTGGACATGATCAATATATTGACGGTTCCAGATTGGTTCAAAAATGCCATTCGCAAAGCGAAAAATTAAAATATTTTGAACGGTTTCTTTGCCAAGATAATGATCGATCCGGTAAATCTGACTTTCATCGAGCACCTGTCTCAGGGCTTGATTGAGTGATCGAGCCGATGGCAAATCATGACCGAAGGGTTTCTCAATGACGATACGACGGGAAAAATCTTTTCGATGTTCGACTAATCCTTTGGCGCCCAGTTGCGCAACGATTTCCGCAAAAAATGTTGGAGCCGTGGCCATGTAATAGAGGTAATTCCCCTGAGTCCCATGTGTCGTATTTAACTGTGTCAGCAAAGAATGAAGGCGGTCGTAGGTTTGAGAATCCCGAAAATCTCCTGCCAGGTAATGCAGGCGATCAAGGAGCCATTCTTTGATGTTGGCATCGATGGGACGGGGACATAATTCATCGATGTCCTGACGTATCTTTTCCCGAAAGTCATCCGTATGCATGGGAATCCCATCTATCCCAAGGATGGCAAATTCTTGAGGGAGATGATGACTTGAGGCCAGGTTGTATAACGCGGGAATCAATTTTCTCTTCGTGAGATCTCCCTGGGCCCCAAATATGATAAATAACGTCGGGGGTCGCGTTTGACCATTACTGGGTTGTTGGAAGAGGGCACCCTCTTTTAGTTCATCGGCGTGGTCGAACACAGGATGGGACGTTTTCACTGACTCTTTTACCTTTCCGGACATGTCATTCGCATCGGGTCCATGGAGAACATAATCCAACCGAGGAATGCGACTTGATTCCTTATAATAGTCTTTGCCTGATAAAAAAGGCTGCGACAATGCGCCGCAGCCTTTACAACCGTGACTGGTCTCTTTATTACTATACCATTTCCAGGGATAAGCGCTATCCAAATGGGTCTGTTGAAAAAAGCCGCCAGTGGCGTTCCCTGCCTTCGCCGGAGCGGCTTCGCGCAGGCAGGTCGCCATTTTCCCGTGCTCACCTACTAAGCGTAGGCTCCGCGCGTAAAAACGGCTGCGGCCTTTCCTTCGAGAAGCCTCAGGACAGGACTGGACGGACCCTTCGGGAAGACTCAGGGCATGCTTTTTTGAACCGACCCGAAGCCTTTAATGAGTAATCTAATCCTGGGCAAATTTTCCCTTGAACATCTTTATTATTCAACACTCCCCAAATGACTGTCCGGATACACCATACGGGATTGAGAAACACAGGCGTTTCCCGAATGGAGGGATCATTCCAAAAAATCTCGTTCGACTGATGCACGGAAGTTTTAATACGTCAAAAACGGGGTGGTCAGGTTCTTGTATTAGAGATAGATCTTTACTGTTGGTTGAGTAGAACGATCCAGTTGGCTGTGGGTAGCCCCAACATTCTCAGACAAGTTCCTCCAGACAGGTGGCGGGGCGGGCATCTTAATATTATTCAGAACGCCATGTTGGACATATGCCTCTTATGCTATGATAAGTATAAAGATTTTTATTTTACGCAATTCTGTTTAGGCCTATGCCGCCTTTTCAGTCATTTCCTTTTCTTCCTTCCAAAACAGGCTTTTGGAAAGACGCCTGGACGCATTCCATATTATTCCCCGGCTATTTGAGTGCGTTAGCGCTTGTAATTTTGCTTGGGGATTTCGTAGCAGGCCCAACCATTCAGTTTCCTATTTTGTATCTCATTCCAGTGTCGCTCGCCTCCTGGTATAGGGGATTTTCCTGGGGGCTGACATGTGCCGTGGCATTGTCTCTTATTAGATTACTTTTTAATATACAGTTTTGGTCGGTTTCCCTCACCCTATTAGATGCCTCCATTAACACGGTGATCCGAATTCTTGTTCTTGGTGGGGCGGCTTTCCTTGTCAATCGAACCGCTAGGCAAACGCGAGCCTTAGCCAACAGAGTCAATATTTTGGAGGGCTGTCTTCCTATTTGCAGTTTTTGCAAAAAGATTCGTGACGACAATAATAACTGGCAACCGCTCGAACGATTTATTAGTGATCGATCTAATGCCCAATTTACGCATGGGTTTTGTCCAGAGTGTGGCTTACGCCATTACGGGGAATTTTTTAAAACGGGTGATCAACCGACAATAGATTCCTGATTCGCAGGATGAGAATATCGAAAATAAGAGAGAGAGAAGATGATCGGGATTATTTCTGATACGCATGGGCTGGTGCGCCCTCAAGTGATTGCAGCTTTGACCGGTGCGAAATTGATTATCCACGCCGGAGACATCGGAAGCCCTGAGGTCCTGAAGACACTGGAGGCGATCGCTCCGGTGATCGCCGTTCGTGGGAATAATGATCAGGACTCTTGGGCTGCGCAGATTCCCCTGACGAATGTCGTCGAACATCAATCGTATGTTTTATATGTTGTGCATGAACTGGATCACTTAGATTTAGATCCGGTTGCCGCCGAATTTTCTGCGGTCATTTTTGGGCATTCCCATCGTGCCTCTGCCGAGAGACGCAAGGGAGTACTCTACCTCAATCCTGGCAGTGCCGGCCCTCGTCGATTTACTCTCCCGATTTCCGTGGCCCGTCTTCATTTGACTGATACCGGCCTTACACCTGAAATCATTGAGATTGCCCAATAAAGGAATAGAGGGGATACGCGATGAGTCTTCTGAAAGTAGCCTGGTCGACTCTTATAAAACCCTTGAGACTTGAGTGCTTTGCCGGTTGCTTTCTGGTCAAAGGGGTTCGCTTGGCCAGAACCTTTGGAGATGTGAACATGAAACCAGGATAAGACCATAGAGTTGAGCTATTGGCGTAATGCAAGAAAGCATTGAGAAAGTGAATTCGTGATTAGGTTTCTAGATATAAACGAAGGGTATTTTCATGTCCCAACGTGACATGTCCGACTTTGCATTCTCCACTCAGGGAACAGGTGCGTTTGATCGCCAGCACGACCGCCGGGCTTTCATCAGAGCGATAAATGACATCTTCAATGCGAATTTCCACCGCTTTTTCTTGATCTTCCTTGTCTAAGTATTCGGTTTCACCCATGAACAACCCCTTGTTAATTATGGACGTTTTAGCATGTGCCTGCCTTCCAATAGACCAAGAACCGTGCCAGAAATTCCTGAAAAGAAATGGGTGAAATGCTTGAAAACCATGTAAGTTTTAGCTTTATTGTGCTGTGGGGATTTTGACACCGGGCAAGGTTTGCCAGGGCTAGGTAAAAACGATTTGCTGGATTTTCCATGGAAAATGACAACAGGAAGAGGGCCGATATTTTCCTTTGCTCCGAAAGTAGCCAAATGTAATAGGGCATTGGCCAGCAATCTACCGGTTCATTGTTCTTGAGTTCATCATCAGAGAATGCAAAGTGGTTTGTTCCCAAAGGTCTTCAGCTCAGGGTGTCTGCGTGCAGGGCCCCATCGGAAATCGACCTAATAAAGCGGGCTGCCCTACGCCCAGATGGGCTGAGTCATTGCCCAGGGGTGTGACAACCTGGCAAACGAAGATTGGGCGGTTCGTCTGGTTATAGTGAAAGTCCGAATAGGATCGTGGGACATTTTCAATACGTGTTGGGAGTCTCGGGATATCTGAACTTGTTTCCCTCTAACCGGTTGCGTGGTGTTCGAAACGGCGAGGAATCAGTGGAAGATGCAGGGCGCCCCTGACTGACTCCTCCCTTGCGGACCTTTGAGTGAAATGTTTGCGAAATTTTCTCTGGCGGGTATTTTAAGGATATAAACTATCCCTGGGTGGGAAAGATCAGTCCAGGAATGAGGAAGGGGTGATTCAGTTCCGAGACATCGTGGTAGTAAAAGCCACGGAAAAATAAGAAAGGAGGATGTGGATTATGAGCATTGAAGGTATTAGTTGAAACCAGTCAGCATTTATGAAGGCCGGGGAACATTTTGCTTTTTGACTCAGCATGGGTGACGGTTTTGCTGTGACAGGCTAGAGAACCGATTTCCATTGTTGTGCCATGCCCTGGATATCGGTGAGAAAAGTCTGGGCGGAATGGTGTTCATTAATGTATCGAACCAGGGCGCTTCCAACAATGACCCCATCCGCAAATTGTCCAACTTCTCTGGCTTGCTCGGGGGAAGCAATTCCAAATCCCACTGCCACAGGTTTCCGTGAGGCTCGTTGAAGCTGTTGGACGCTTTGGCGCACCAGACTGAGATCGGTCAGCTTTGCACCGGTAATACCGGTAAGAGAGACATAATAGATAAAGCCATGTGATCGCTTGATCACCGCACGTCGTCGTTCCGCTGTGCTGGTGGGAGCCAGCAGGAAAATACTTACCGGTCCTCCCGCCGCTTGAGTGGCATGATAAAGAAGGTCAGATTCCTCCGGAGGCAAATCCGGCACGATGAGTCCATCGACGCCCGCGTCAACGGCATTGGCACAAAAATCCTTAATCCCCATGGCCATGAGGCTGTTGTAATAGGTCATCAAAATAAGGGGAATAGATGTTGTTTTTCTCAGGTTGGCGACAGTGGCAAGGATATTTTTAAGAGTTGTCCCAGAGTGCAGGGCCCTTTCTGCTGCTTGTTGAATCACCGGACCATCGGCGATAGGATCCGAAAATGGCACACCCAATTCGATCAGGTCGGCACCACCCTGTTCCAACGCTAATACAAGAGATTTCGTCATTGCTAAGGTCGGATCGCCAGCCATAATGTATGGGATAAGGGCTTTTTTACCCTTGGCGTGGAGTTGTGCAAATGTGGCTTGAATGCGATTGCTCATATCAGAACATTTCAAATGTGATGGGAGACCTGGCGGCCTTCCTGGCCTGATGATTCTCTGGCCACTGAGTATGCCCTCTCCTAGAGAGGAATTCCGCGCATTTTGGCTAATTGTTGAACATCTTTATCTCCGCGCCCGGAGAGATTCATGATTAAGATCTGTGACTTTTTCATCGTGGGCGCCAGCTTGACGACTTCTGCAACTGCATGGGCACTTTCTAGTGCGGGAATGATGCCTTCTTCCTTAGCGAGTAAGTCGAACGCGGCTAAGGCCTCAGCATCCGTTGCGGAGGTGTACTGGATTCGTCCGGAATCATGATAGTAACTGTGTTCAGGACCGACTGCCGGATAATCCAATCCGGCAGACACTGAATGTGTGGGATTGACTTGACCGTCCTCATTCTGGAGAAGATAGGTCATCGTGCCATGCAAAACGCCGGGTGTTCCTCCTGCAAAGCGCGCGGCATGTTTCCCGCTTTCTATCCCGTGCCCGCCGGCTTCCACGCCGACCATCTTGACTTGAGTATCTTTGACGAACGGATAGAATAATCCAATGCTATTGCTGCCACCGCCGACACAGGCGACAAGACAGTGAGGCAACCGACCTTCCAGTGCAAGGATTTGCTTCCGGGTTTCTCGACCAATCACGGATTGAAAATCCCGTACCATCATGGGGTAGGGATGAGGGCCCAGGACCGATCCAAGCAAATAGTGAGTCGTGCTTACATTGGTGGTCCAGTCACGCATCGCCTCACTGATGGCATCCTTGAGTGTGCGACTTCCAGAACTCACCCCCGTCACTTTTGATCCAAGTAACCGCATTCGGAAGACATTCAATGCCTGTCGTTCCATATCCTCGGTGCCCATGTAAATTTCGGCCTTTAGACCGAACATGGCCGCTACAGTCGCTACCGCTACGCCATGTTGTCCGGCACCGGTTTCAGCAATGACACGTTTCTTTTTCATTCGTCTGGTGAGCAAGGCCTGCCCGACGGTATTGTTGATCTTGTGGGCACCGGTATGACACAGGTCTTCTCGTTTGAGGTAAATCTTGGCTCCACCAAGTGTTTTGGTGAGACGTTCGGCGAAGAAAAGGGAAGTGGGACGACCGACAAATTGTTTCAGGCAATTCAGAAATTCCTGCTGGAAGGGCCGGCTTTTCCTAGCCGCACGATACGCCTGTTCCAATTCATGGATGGCGGGCATCAAAATTTCCGGAGCATACTTGCCTCCGAATTGCCCAAAGCGCCCGCGTTTATCAGGTATGATTGCCATGAAATGTTCTTCTGAAAGAGGACGTAAAAAGAAAAGAGTATAGCGATGGAATGGCTAACACACAAGACGAACCGATTGGATAAAATCCCGAATTTTGGACGGATCTTTACGCCCAGGACTCTGTTCCACACCGCTACTCACATCGACCCCATAGGGTTGCACTTGGCAAATGGCTTCTTGAACATTTTCAGGAGTTAATCCTCCTGCCAACAGCATGGGAACGGCTTTGGCTACTTCGCCCGCAAGTGACCAATCGGTCGTGTGCCCGGTTCCTCCGTAAGCGGTAGGAGAAAATGCATCAATGATAAATCCTTTCACGCCTATCCGCCCTTTCCATTCTGCCAATGCGAGATAGCTGCTTCTATCCCTTAGTCGAATGGCGCGTAGCACCGGACGCTGTAACGATTCACAAAAACCGGGAGATTCGTCACCGTGAAGTTGTGCCAGACTCAATCCGCAGTCATCAAATACGCGCTTCACCATATCGAGATCGTGGTTGACGAAAACACCCACCGTCACCACAAAAGGGGGAAGGCTGGCAATGATATGTTGGGCGGTCGCAGGTTGGACATATCGAGGGCTTTGGGCGTAAAACACAAAACCCAACGCGTCTGCCCCTTCCTGAACTGCGAATTCGGCATCTTTCGGATTCGTAATGCCGCAAATTTTTATTTTTGTGGCCATAAGAACATTCGCCGTTTGTTGGGGAGGTTCGTAAGCACCACGGTATATGGCTTCAGGCTCATTTTTTTTCTTGTCTAGAGGGGATTCTCAGTAATTTGACCGGTCTTTCGCAAAGAGAATAGGTACCGTCGAGAGTCCCCCTACCATCGAATCCTAAACCCAACGAGTGGTGGATGCTTCTTGTTTTGGAGATGGCGGGGGATGTAATAATTCCTGAATTTTGGTTTGAATCGAGTCTGCGCGCAATAACGACTCACCGATCAACATGGCTTTGGCTCCGGCTTCCAGTACCCGCACAACATGCTCGCGGTTGTGGATACCACTTTCACTGACAATTAATGTGTCTGCCGGCATACGTTTGGCCAGCCGCTCGGTGACACTTAAATCTGTTTGAAAGGTTTTGAGATCCCGGTTGTTGATGCCGATAAGTCTGGCCAAGGGCACCCTTTCAAGGACGGTATCTAATTCCCGTTCATTATGAATTTCAAAGAGCACATCAAGTGACAAGTCTTGCGCAACTGTAAAAAAGTCTTCAAGCTGGAATCGATCCAACGCGGCCGCAATCAGTAACACACAGTCCGCTCCATAGGCTCGCGCTTCATAAAATTGAATCTCCTCAACCATAAATTCTTTATTGAGCGTAGGAAGGTGAACCGCCTCTTTGACATTGTGCAAATACTCCAAGTTCCCTTGAAAGAAATCCTGATCGGTGAGGACGGATAAGGCACTTGCTCCATGCTCTCGATATTGAGAGGCGATGGTCACCGGCTCAAATTGATCGTGAAATTCCGGTCGCATCAGGCCCTGACTGGGTGAAGCTTTTTTGACTTCGGCAATTAATGCCGGAGCTGTTGACGTCCGCCCTGCCTCTAATGCTTGAATAAAACCCAGAGGTCGAGTTCGATCATCAATGCGGCCCTTGAGTTCAGCCAGGTACCCCCGACTCTGTTTTCGACGCAATTCGGCTTTTTTATGTTCGAGAATACGCGAAAGAATCATGCCGCCAACTTTTTGGTCAGGGAAATGAGTTTGTCCAACTTTTCGAATGCGGCTCCGTTGTCCACCACACGACCGGCTTCTTCATATCCTTCTTTCAACGAGGTCGCTTTCTGGCAGGCGATAAAGGCCGGTGCGGCATTCATCAACACAATATCCCGTTTGGGACCCTTTCGTCCTCGAAAAATATCGCGAATGATCTGGGCATTGTCTTCCGGGTTTCCTCCCAACAGTTCTTTGGGCGTAACCGGGTGAAGACCGAAATCTTCCGGCCCGATGGAATAGCTCAGTACTCGTCCTTTTTTTCCTTCAGCAATCCCGGTGCGACTGGTTAATGAAATTTCATCCAAACCGTCCATCCCATGAAGGACAAAGCAATGTTGTGTGCCCAACCTTACTAGAACCTGAGCCAACTTTTCGTTGAGGGCTAGATCATACACTCCCAGAATCTGAATCGTAGCTCGTGCCGGATTGGCCAGCGGTCCCATGATATTCATCAAGGTACGGATCCCCAATTCCGACCGAGGTTTGGCGCAATACTTCATGGCCCCGTGATACAGTGGTGCGAAAAGGAACCCAATGCCAATTTCATTGATGCAATCGGCAACTTTTTCAGGGGACAAGTCGATATTCACACCAAGGGCGGCCAACACGTCCGCACTCCCTGATTGAGAGGACACGGAGCGATTTCCATGTTTGGCAACCGTCATCCCCCCTCCAGCCACGACAAAGGCGGCAGCCGTAGAGATATTGAACGTGTGGCTTTTGTCCCCACCGGTTCCACACGTATCCACTACCTGAGGATCGGCAATTGGGATCCGAATCGCCCGTTCGCGCATGGCTCGCACTGATCCGGTGATTTCATCGATCGTTTCGCCTTTCATGCGTAACCCCATTAAGTAGGCTGAAATTTGGGCTTCAGTGGCCCCTCCTTGCATGATTTCCCGCATGGCTTCTTCCGCTTCGAGTTCTGAGAGGTCGAGGCCCTCGGCTAATTTGGCGATGTGGTCTTTGAGTAGGGGCATGTGAACAGGCTCATGGACAGATGACTGAAAAGTCTTGGATTTAGTGGTCGGTTGAAGAGCAGACGGGTAATAATAAAAAATTCCGCAAAAGGTCCATCCCTGACGTGGTGAGAATCGACTCGGGATGAAATTGCACACCTTCCGCTCCGGTTGGGGTATGTCGAAGTCCCATGATTTCGCCTTCTACGGTTTCGGCTGAAATTTCAAAGTCCGTGGGCAAGGTTTCACGCTTGACGATTAAGGAATGATATCGGGTGGCTTCAAAGGGATTCGGGAGGCCTTCAAAAATTGTTTTTCCGTCATGATGAACCATGGAGGTTTTCCCGTGCATAAGTCTTGGGGCTCGAATAATTTGACCTCCAAACGCATAGGCCAGGGATTGATGCCCGAGACAGACACCAAAGAGGGGAAGACGGCCGGCAAAACGCTTGATGATCGCAACAGAAATGCCCGCCTCGTTTGGCGTGCAGGGGCCGGGGGAGATTAATATTCGCTCAGGTGCCAGGCGGTGAATGTCATCAATAGTGAGGGCATCATTTCGAAAAATCTTAAGATCGGCTCCCAACTCTCCAAGATATTGGACAAGATTGTAGGTAAACGAATCGTAATTGTCGATGACCAGAATCATAGGGTTCTTCTCAAGCCTTTTTACGCGAGACCACGTTCGGCCATTTCGATGGCTCTCATCATGGCGCCGGCTTTTGTTCGAGTTTCTTCATATTCGCGGGTAGGGTCAGAATCCGCGACAATTCCGGCACCGGCCTGAATATACGCCTTTTGTCCTTGAACGACGACCGTACGAATATTGATACAGGTATCCATATTCCCGGAAAAACTAAAATATCCGACCGCTCCCGCATAAGGTCCCCGACGAGTGGGTTCCAATTCCTCAATGATTTGCATGGCTCGGATTTTCGGCGCACCGGACACGGTGCCGGCCGGAAAACACGCCTTCATAACATCATAGGCTGTGTATCGCGGATCTAATTCTCCCTTGACTTGAGACACAATGTGCATGACATGGGAATACCGTTCAACTTTCTTGAACCGTTCAACTTTGACTGTTCCGGCTTTGGCCACTCGACCCACATCATTGCGGCCTAAATCCACCAACATGACATGTTCGGCTAATTCCTTGTGATCAGATAAGAGATCCTGCTCCAATGAGTTGTCAGCTTCTGGCGTTTGGCCACGGGGACGGGTTCCGGCAATGGGTCGCACCACAATGTTGCCTTCTTCGCATCGCACAAGGATTTCCGGAGAAGATCCCACGAGTTCGATGCCGGCAATGCGTAAATAGAACATGTAGGGTGAGGGATTGAGGACCCTCAAGGCTCGATAAATCTCCAGGGGATCAGTGTGGATGGTGGTTTGCCAGCGTTGGGACATGACACCCTGGATGATGTCCCCGGCCTGAATATATTCCTTCGTCCGAAGCACCATTTTTTCAAAGTCCTCAGGAGACAGGTTGGATTGAAATTTGAGTGGCGCACGTCGAATCGAGGCCGTAGGTCGCCTGGTTGGTTTATGAAGTCTGGCAATGATTGATTCAATCCGCTTGATAGCGTCTTGATAGATCTGGCGAAGTTGGGTCTTTTTTGCAGAAGTAATATGGGCATTGGCCACGACTTTGAGGGTATGGGCGACATTGTCAAAAATGAGTAAGGTGTCCGTAATGCAAAACGCAAAGAGGGGAGTTTTAATCCCGGGTTTCGCTCGAGACGGAACCGGTTCAAAAGACCTGACCACGTCATAACCCAAATAACCCACTGCACCACCAACAAATCGTGGTAAACCGGGTACGACAACCGGATGATACTCTGCCATGGTATTCTGAATATGGTCCAAGGGGTTGTCCTGCAGCGGGACACGGTGTTGTTTCCGGCCTTTTTGGGTGATTACTTCCCCATTCTCCTCCCACAACATGACGGAAGGGTGACTACCCAAGAAGGAATATCGTGCCCAGTTTTCCCCCCCTTCGATACTTTCAAATAAAAAGGCATTAGGTCCCATATTAATTTTTGAAAATGCGGATACAGGCGTCTCGAAATCCGCCAGAATTTCTCGATAAAGGGGGATGAGGTTTCCTTGTGAGGCGAATTGGCAAAATTCCTCAAAACTCACTGAATAATAAGCATTTTTCATGGTTTTGACGGTAGCATATGGCCTATGAGGTGTCAACGAAAGTGCCAGTGAGACACACGTCTTCTCGAGGGTAGAACAAGAAAAGGCCGGAACCGAAGGAAGCGGCTTTCCTTGGGATTCCGACCTTAGCTTGAAGAATGAATGGAGCTGAAATTACTGACCGCTGACAATAAGCTTTTGTCCAACGTGAATGGTGTTATCCGTCAACTGATTCCAGGCTTTGAGATCGGCGATTGACACGCCGTACTCTTTGGAGATCCGGTAGAGGGTCTCGCCTTTAGCTACAATATGTGACCCTTCATCAAGACTTCCCATGGTATCCATACTCGGTGAATCTAAAGGAATGCTGTCCCCCAAATTCAAGTCCGAATCAAGTTTCGTCATATCTGAATCTTGAAAGTCAAGATCATTCAGCCCAAATTCCGAGATCGAAGGTTCGGAAAGTTTCAAATCATCTGATTTTCCCATCCCTCCCTCTCTTACACGCGAAAGTTCGTCATGGGAACGGTTCAATTGGTCGCGCAACGCTTCTAATTCGGCATTTAAATCTCGGTTTTGCGATTCCAATGACCCCAGTTGTCGTTGCGTGTCTTGATACTTCACATTTAATTCACCGGTTCGTTTTTCTTCTTGCGCTAAAAGCCTTTGGAAATTTAACGCGCGTGCCTTCTCGGCTTCAAACTTTTCTGTGCTGACGCATCCGGTCAAGACTCCACTACAGACCAGTACGCCAGCTGCAATTTTCAGGTATCCAAACCAGCCCGATGATTGGGGATCTCCTTGATGTCCCCCGAACAATGGTTGCACCATATTATGCGTTCCTCCTCTGAGGTTCATATGTATCCCTCCTTTAGGGACAGTGGTCAATAACGAAAAGGCGAACATCTTCACCATCTGGTCACCTTTTGCTACACAATAATTCGGAATAGGGATAATGTCAAACAACTATTTTGCACACCGGCAGGAGTTGCCGAACACCACGATTCATTGACCATAGAAAAATGGCTGTGATAATTTCACTTACTATTTGTCTTCGTCCTTTTCTATGACCTCTCCATTTTCACATTCTGCGGATTCTTCGGTAATGCACATCGGGCAGGTTGCGGTTCGCCTGGCCCGTCCCCTCACACACACGCAAGCCTGGATGGGCGATCAAGAAATTTTACGTCAGCTTCTCGCCTGTTGGATTATCGTTGATGAAAAAGATGTGCCTTTATCACCGAGAATTATCGGTCAACCGGGTGTGGGGAAGACCACACTCGCCATGGCGGCCACTCAGGAGCGGAAGCAGGAACTCTTCATCTATCAATGTACGGCTGATACCAGGCCGGAAGACCTTCTCGTCTCCCCGGTCATTTCTGAGGGAGGCACGATTACCTATCAAGCCTCTCCCTTAGTCACAGCTATGATGACCGGCCATGTTTGTCTGCTTGATGAAGGCAACCGGATGAATGAAAAGAGTTGGGCCTCCCTTGCCTCCCTGCTTGATCATCGACGCTCGGTCGATTCGGTCGTGGCGGGTGTTCAAATTCATGCGCATGAAAATTTTCGGTGTTGTGTCACGATGAATGAAGATGCCTCAACCTACGAGGTGCCGGATTATATTCTGTCTCGCCTGCAACCGACGTTGAAAGTTGAATTCCCTAACAAGGAACATGAATTGGCCATTTTGCGGTATCACCTCCCGTTTGCCTCTGCGGAATTAATCACGCTCACGGTGAATTTTCTTCAAAAAGCGCATCAACTAGATCTCCCGTTCTCCATTCGGGACGGGATGCACATGGTGCAATACGCGATGAAACGGATGGCCCAAGACCCTCACCATCCCGTGGCCCGTGACCCGGCTTGGCAGGAAGCCCTGATCAATGTTTTGGGGGAAGAAGCACAGGATCTGGAGGTGTTAGCGAAACGCCGGTCCCAAACATTGCACGGGCATGCTCTCCCGAAAGGATTGGGGGATTTCTTCTTTGAAGAGGACCATCCCCTGCACCCTGACCAGTAGGCTTTCGGACCTGTAACCCTTGGTGACCCTGATGCATGGCCCATCCTCTAATTCTTGAGTGTGGAAGCCGCCCAGCTTTTCCTCCAGGACGCACCATGACTCTCTCCTCGTTGACTCCAGACACAATTTTTGCCCTCTCCTCTAATATTCACGTCCTACCTGTCGTGCATGGAAGTGGAGATATGGCTCATGTCGTCCGCGAGATTATTGTGTCCCGCCACATTGATTGTGTGGTCCTTCCTCTCCCACCATCGGTGCAATCCCTTGTGGAAAAGGGGATTGACCAGTTGCCTGTTATCAGTCTGGTGGTTCTTCCAGAACAACATGACGATGGAATCTCGAGCTGCTCTTATGTGTCGATTGATCCCTGCCAACCGGTGATTATGGGGATTCGATCAGCCATGTCGGAAATGATCCCGCGAGCCTATGTTGATCGTGAGGTCCGGCGCTACCATCCCGTTTCCTGGGTCGGGCCTGATCCCTATACCTTAAAGGCTGTGCCTTTGGCAGCCTTCTCTGCTGCCACCATTCCTTTTTTGCCGCCTCCTCAAGACTCATCTTCTCGTTGGGAACGCATCCGTTGGATGGCCTTTCGACTTCATGAACTCGAACTGGACTTTTCGGCCATTCTTTTTCTCTGCCCAATGACGGATTGGCCCTGGGTGCGTCAGGCCTATCACGAGCGGATGCCGTATATTTCACCCGAGCAGAACATAAGTCTTCCCGAGTGGTGGAAGGTCGAACCATCTTCCCTCTACTTTGCGTTGAGCGAATTACCCTATGTCACCCATCTCTATGAACAACGAAGGGAAGAAGCCCGCGCCGATACGCATTTGGCTATTGATGCCATCAAAGAACTGGTTCTGGAAGCACGGGCCCGGTGGCTGGCGTCTCGTTCCACGACCATCGCGCACGAAACCAATTGGGTCACTCCACAATTATTGCAACGCTATTTTCAATATGTGCGGAACCTGACACTTCTCGAGCATCGGCTTAAACCGGATTTGTATACCTTGGTTCTAGCTGCCAAGCAAATGGCTGGAGATGAATTTGCCCTCAGGCTATTGGAAACCGCCAAAACCTATGACTACCAAACTCAACCATCCATATTGGATACCAGGCCTGATGTGTTGATGGGAATTGGCGAACTTCAAGACCCTGGTGGCAACATTCTCCCCGCTGTGAATCGGCTGCAAGGTGACCCTTTGGTTTGGCGCCGTGTCACCCTCCGGCCTGATCCCTCAAGACCCAAAACACAAGCTTGGGCACAACAATGGAATCCTTCCCGCCAGTGTTCCTGGCCTCCGGAAGATCAGCGCATTGAATCTTTTGCATCGCATGTTCGACAGCATAGTCGACAGGTCTTGGGGGCAGATTTAGGCAGGATTGAACGATTTAACAACTCGCTGGAAGATGGAATTGATCTGCGGGCGACTTTGCGCCAGTGGGCTATTTCCCCACAACGATCCGTGCGCGATATTCATGTCAAAGTGATTCCTCCCATGCGAGGAACCATTGAAGCGTTGGTGTTTTTCTTTGAGGTGCCGGCTGATCCCCAGAAGTTTTCCTGGCAAACGACCTGGTATGCCGAACATCAGGAAGAGTCCACTCTCAGTTTTTACGCAACCCCCTTTTCGCCGAACATGGTCGGTCCAGGAATCGGGCAGGCATGCTATGGAGGCGCACTGTTCCTGTTTCCCCCTCGCCTTATTCCTGATATATGGGAAAATCCCTTATTCGATTTTGCGACATCGCTCGAAGAACGATTGCTGGCGGGAGCCTGCGCCCATTCACAAGAACCCGTTGTAGCTGTCGTCTCGCCGGTTCCGTTGACTTGGGCCTGGCGAAAGATGGCCCGTCGCTTCGGCCGGAAGCTCCTGCCCATTCCCTTACATCGGTTTTCAGGGCAGACGATTGCTCGTCTACGCCAATTTCATGTGTTAAATGGGCACGAAATCCGAAGTTATGCAGCCAAATTTATTCGAGAATAATCCTGACGAGGCAGGAGGAGAGGATTCTTCCAAGGCTCCTCCATCTCGTGCTGTGCCACACGCAAAGGTTCAACTGAAGCTTGATAAGTTAAAACATGCCATCCGTCGACATGATGAATTGTATTATGTTCGAAGCCGACCGGAAATCTCTGATGCTGAATATGACCACCTTTTTCGAGAACTGCAAGACTTAGAGAGCCAATACCCGGACCTCAGGACACCCGATTCGCCAACCCAGCGGGTGGGGGGGGCGCCACTTGCCCAATTCAGTAAAATTACACACGAATTTCCTCTTCTTAGTTTGGACTCGGAAATGGATGAAGAGCGCGTATTGGCGTTCGATCAGCGGGTTTGCCGGGAATTAGACGTGCAAAAGCCGAGCTATTCGGCTGAACCCAAATACGATGGATTATCTGTGGCCCTCACTTACGACCATGGCATATTTGTGCGAGGAGCTACGCGAGGAAATGGGGCTATAGGGGAGGACGTGACACGCAATCTTCGTACGATTCGCGCCCTGCCATTACAGTTGAAGGAAGGTGGGGCTTTTCCCTCCCATATGGTGGTGCGGGGTGAAGTGTTTATGAAGCTCCAGGATTTTCACAGATTGAATCGAAGCTTAACCGAACAAGGGGAAGAACCCTTTGCCAATCCGCGTAATGCGTCATCCGGAACATTACGCCAATTGGACCCGGCTATTACCGCGACCCGCCCGCTGAACATCACCTGCTACGATTTCATGAGCCCTGGGTCAATTAGACCCAGCACCCATTATGAAGCGGTCACGTGCCTAGAGGCATGGGGATTGCCCGTCCCTCAATTTCGTCGGCACTGCCCCTCCATTCAGGAAGCTCTGGACTTTCATCGGGAAATGTTTGAACGACGGGACGTCCTGCCGTTTGAAATTGACGGTATCGTCATCAAAATTGACCGGTTCGATTGGCAAAGGGCTCTTGGCGAAAAGTCACGCAGTCCCCGATGGGCCATTGCCTTCAAATTTCCTCCAAGAAAGGAACTGACCAAAGTTCAGGAGATTGCCATGTCGGTTGGTCGGACCGGGGCGCTCACCCCCATTGCCATATTGGATCCGGTGGAAATCGGTGGTGTGACGGTGAGTCGGGCCTCACTGCATAATGTGGAGGAAGTCGCCCGTAAAGATGTCAGGGTGGGTGATACCGTAAAAGTCGAACGGGCAGGGGACGTCATTCCAGATGTGGTGGAACGCGTGCCTGTGCCGGGTGAAGAGCGTGGAGCTCCTTTTCAGCCGCCAACGACCTGTCCGGTGTGTCAGTCCCATACCATTCAGGAAGGGCCAATTCTGTACTGTACCGGCCAAACGGTATGTTCAGCGCAACTCAAAGGATCGCTTGAACATTTTTCATCAAAAGGCGCCTTGAATATCGAAGGCCTTGGAAAAAAAACGGTAGCACAGTTGGTCGACAAGGGCTTCGTCAAGGATTTATCTGATTTGTATACATTAGGTATTGACGACCTTCTTCAATTAGAAGGGTTTGCAGACAAATCCGCGAGTCAACTTTTGGAAGAAATCGAAAGGAGTAAGGAGGTTCCCTTCGCGCGCCTTCTGATTGGCCTCGGCATACGTCATGTGGGGACTCATATCGCCAGAGTTTTGGCCAAAAATTTTGGTTCACTCGACAATTTGAAGAAGGCTACCGAAGAGGAACTGTTGCAAATCCGTGACATCGGACCAGAGATTGCTGCGAGCGTGACTCATTTTTTTCAAGAATCCCGTAATTTGAAGGTTTGGCAACACATGGAGTCATTGGGAGTTCGGGTTCAACAGGAAGCAAGGATGTCAGAGACGCACGCTCAACCGTTGAGGGGGAAGATATTTGTGTTAACCGGGACGTTGAAGGGCTATTCCCGTCAGGAGGCGAAACGCAGAATTGAAGAGTTAGGTGGACGTGTCACTTCCAGCGTCAGTAAGCAGACAGATTACCTCATAGCCGGCGAAGACCCCGGCTCTAAATATGACAGGGCCACCACATTAGGAGTCAGAATTTTAGATGAAAATGAATTTTCCTTATTCATTCAATCCGGGAACACTCTATCTTCATCATCCAACGAGTAAGGTTTTTATCGAATAATTATTGCTAAGGTTTTGCCTCATCATGCACTAGCGTGGGTTGCAAGAAAGGGCCAGATCAATTTCTTTGTTAGGATTGAGCGATGTTAAATTTTACCAACAGAACACATTATACAACCGGAAAGTTTTTGTTAGGATTCTGAAGACACCGTAGAGGGTTCGGTGGGAGGCGTTTCGGGAACAGGTTCTTCCTTGATGATTTGGACACCTTTGATAGAGCGTTCATCAGCTTCTTGGACAATTAAAAGGCAATTGTCCGTTTGAACTTTCTCACCGACAGCAGGTATATGGCCTAATTCTTCGAGGATAAGTCCGCTAATCGTATTTTGTTCCTCGTCGAGTTCGACCTTAAGAAATTCATTGATGCGGCGTACTTCGGTTCGCCCATCCACTAATATTTGATTTTTTCCCGTCCGGCGAATCCATTCTTCGCTAAGATCGCCTTCATCGAGAATCTCTCCAACTACTTCTTCAAGAAGATCTTCGACGGTAATTAACCCCATCACTCCCCCAAACTCATTGACCACGATTGCAATGTGTCGTTTTTCTTGTTGGAATTGCCTCAATAAATCATCAGCCGTTTTGGTAGAGGGGATGAATAATGCCGGTTTCGCTAATGATTTGAGGGTGAGGTTCGTATGACTTTGAGCCAGCTCCATCAAGGCATGATTGCGATAGAGAATGGCGGTGATATTGTCCGGATTTCCTTCGTAAATGGGAATCCGTGAATATTTCGCTTTAAATAATTCTTCCCGGGCTTCTCCAAGTGTTTGATTGCCATCGAGAGCGAACATATATATCCTCGGCGTCATCGCATCTTCAGCCGTCACGTCATTAAAATCAAACACGTTTTTAATCATTTTCACTTCATCTGTTTCCAAGACCCCCGCTTTTCCTCCGGCATCGAGCATGATCTTGAGTTCTTCTTCCGTGATAAAAGGAACGGTTAACCCCCGACCACCTGTGAGTTTTAAAATAAACGGTTCCAGGAAATAGAGGAACGGAAAAAATAATTGTTCGAGGAGATATATGGGGTATGCCAGTAATTGCACGGCCGTTTCAGAATATTTGGCACAAAGCGTTTTTGGGACAATTTCACCGAATAACAGGACCATAAAGGTTAAGAGACCCGTAGCCACAGCCACGGCCTCAGACCCAAACATGCGAATGGCAATCAAGGTTGCCATGGAGGCCGCCATAATATTGACTAAATTATTACCAATCAGAATTGTCGAGAGAAGGCGTTGTGGATTTGACCGTAATTTCAGGGCAAGTTTTGCCCCTTTATGGCCTTCATCGGCCAGGGTTTTTAACCGGCTTTCCGTTATTGAAAAAAATGCAATCTCCGCCCCGGAGAAAAAGGCGGAAAGTCCTAGACAAATAAGGACGGCGATAAAATCCATAGAGGGCTTAACGAGCTCCGACGTGACAAAGATATGTCGTTACAGCAAGTAAAGCTGCAAGATCTGGTAGTCTGGTCTTGGAGGAAGTTGGTATCAGAAGAGTATGAGAGGGATTCATAATAAGGCCAAAAGTCTCATTGTTGATGAGAGGTTTTGAGCCCTCAGTGCTTGATTGGGTTCAAAGTACCATAGGGTATTGGTTTAAGGCAATTATACCGGATGAATTATCAGATTTGCTCTTTTATTTCAGTCAGTTACCTTGTATCAGAAGAGAGTCAAGGTCGTATTGTTTTTCCAGTTCTATCGCCACGATTTTGGCCTTTTCCTGAGAGGGAAATGTCCCAATCTGAACACGGTGCCATTGTCCGGAGGGAAGGTCCACGGTCGTCAATCGTATATTGGGATAGTGGTAAGCCAATTGTTCATGCAAGGCGACCGCTTGAGTTAAAGTCGAGAAAGAGCCTACCTGCACCCAATAATGATCAAACCCTCCCTTCGACATATAGCCTGAACTTGCGTTTGTCGATTCGAGGATCGTTAAACTGACGTTTTCCGTTCCTCTTCCAATCATGGCCAACTCCCGGGCAGCTCCATAGGACAGATCAATGATCCGACCCCGAATAAAAGGACCACGATCATTGATGCGAACGGTTACTGATTTCCCGGTATCGAGACTTTGAACGAGGACCTGTGTTCCGAATGGTAGCGTACGATGTGCGGCAGTGAGTGCCCACATGTCGTAGGGTTCACCGTTGGCAGTCGGATTACCATGAAAATTTGGGCCATACCAGGAAGCCACGCCTTGTTGAATTGTATCAGGGATCATTGGCTCGGTTCGAGATTGGCCACCTGCACATCCAGCCATGAGCAGGAAAGTCAGGATAAGACAAATCCTTTTGACTGGCATACCACTATTCATGACTCGTATTTCCCGCAGGAGTGTGAAGGGAAGGTGTTTTGTCGAGTTGGATGATCTTGGGAAGCGCATGAGTCTCATGGACTCACCAGTTAGCCATGGATCCTTAAGGAGCCTGGTCCATCGTTCGACGGTCGACAAAGCGGTAGCTCTGTCGATTGAATACCGGATATACTGAAAAGATGGGTGTTCCACAGGGGATAACTGCGCTGTCAATGCCACGGCTTAATTGAAGATGGAGATTTATGAAGTTAAAACTCAAGCCTTCTTGCCAGGGTTGAGATAAATTGTGCACATATGATTCAACTTTATCGGAAGCGTACGTTCTGGTCATGAGGCCCGCTCCGCCTTGCAATCCATAATCGGGGAGATCCGGCGCACCTTGAATGAGGAGTGAAACCATAGAGGCATCGAACCACACCTTGATGTTACAACTAACCTGAATAAAGGGTCCCAAACTACCGGTGTGTTCTAAGACGGCCATGGGGTAGACCAGTTCCGGTGGGAGAGAGGGGTCGGTTTGAGAGGCGTGGGTGATAAACTCTGGGTCCTTGATGCCCGATACAGAGAAAAAGATAAGATTCGGATCGCGGAGATCCACATCCAGCACTTGGCCGTCATGGTAACTGCATAATTTCCCCATCTCATAGCGCAAAGGAAATGAATATCCCATTTTTCCATAGAAAATTCGAATTCCAGCTTCCAACGGATCTTCCGGGCTTCGGCTGATTTTTAAGTCAAAAGGTAAAACAATATGAAAAGCATTCGTCCGGGCATTGATAAATGGAGCGCAGGCACCGGGAAATTCTTTATGGATCGCCAGATTGTCCGGTTCAAAATTTTTCGCTGCTCCACCGAAATGCTGGGCAGTTTTTGCCTCTTTGGTCAATCGATATTTTTCTTGATAATAGGCTGAGGCCCGCTTTTGTGCGGTTTCGAGAAAATATTCAGGGATATCGGTTTCGACAATTAAGCTTTGTCGATCTGGAGATTGTGCCCGGGCCACCTTCATCGCTTCATTGTAGCGATGAAGATCACTTTGAGTTTTTCTGATTAAATGCTCAAGGTCCCGCCCTAATTCAGGATCGTGGTAGCGTGTTTGCGGTAAAAGTTGGTAGGCTTTTTGCAGTAATTCTAATTTCATGGTGTAACGTTTGGGTTCTGCAGAGAAGACCGTCGCTATAGCCATCAACAAATTAAACTGTTCCTCAGGAAGGAGGGATAATTTGTTCAGGTCGTTCTCCTTGACAAATGCTAAACCTAATGGACCAAAGGCTTCCTCCTGGCGTAGATGGAGGGTAAGGAGATAGTTGAGATAGGCGCGAGCGTCTTCTTGAGTCATATGGATCCTTATTTTACGGGAGGGCATTCTAAGGTAAGTTTGTCATTGGAGCAAGGCATCGTTTGAATTTCCATACAATTTTTGTGGAACCCTCTGCTTTGATAACCATGAGAATCATCAAATTTGAGCAGGCGAAAAAACAGGGTTTTGGGAGGAAAGGATTCAATATGCACCAAGCCTTTTTGCTAAAAACCAGAAGTGCCGCCTCTATGCTGGGAATGGGATGGATTATGGCCTGTCTGTTCCTGGGAAGCGGAGCGGCATTTGTTTCGGCAGAAGATACAGCTGGCAAGAAAACAGGATCGGTTGCAGCTAGAGGAGACGATTTATCCACGGAGAGTCTGAATAAACAAATTACTGATTTAGAAATACAAATCCAGAAACTCCGGGATCAAAGCATTGAGTTACAAGAAAAAACCCGAGCCAAACTTCAAGCCCAACTCGATAATTTCAAAAAGCAACAAGATACCCTCATTCCTCGAATTGAGCAACTTCGTGACAATAGTGAAACCGCTTGGCAGGACATCAAGGAAAACATTCAAAAGGCCATTGAAGATCTCAAGCTTTCCGTTGATTCTATGAAAAAATAACGTTGCGCCGGCCTCTCGGGTAGTCTTTACGTTTGCAGTAGATTACTTGCCAGGGACTCTTTGCTTTTATATCCTTCCAGTACATTTTTTTATTCACCCTTTTTTTTGAAAATCTCGCCGCTAAATCCAAGGCTTGTTCCGCTTGGAACGTCTTTTTGAACTGACACGCTAAAATAAAAGGTGTCTAGCATGATTCAACACACAGAACGGGTCCTGGAATGGCCTGTTTTGATCGATTGCCTTGCCAATGAAGCCGCCTCCACGATGGGGGCCGCTCGCTGTCGTGCGCTCGTTTTCGCAGCGGACATTCAGGCTGCCCGTATTCAACAACAAGAAACCACAGAAATGGTTGATATCCTCGAAGGCACCCATCCTCTGCCTTCCATGGTGTTTCCCGATATCAGAAATGTGCTGGCACGGGCTGAAAAAGAAGGAGTTCTGGACGGTCCGGATCTTCGAGATATTGCTTCGGTTGTAGGCCTGGGTCATACGATCAGACACCACCTGGAGATTCATGGCTCCCTCTTTCCGATGATCAGAGTTCGTTGTGAAAAACTTCAAGATCTGATGTGGATCAAGCACATGATTGATTCGTGCATTGATCGCAACGGCCATCTGCGAGAATCAGCGAGTCCTGAGCTCTATCAATTGACACAGAAACGTCAGGGGCTTCGTCAAACCATGCGTCGACAGTTGGAAGGGATGTTGGCTTCTCAAGAATATGAGGATCTTCTTCAAGGACAATACTTTGCTGAACGTGAGAATCGATACGTAATTCCGATTAAAGCCGAACGACAACATGCGATTGATGGGATTGTCCATGACATTTCCGGTAGTGGAGCCACGGTGTTTATTGAACCCCGTCATCTCTTTGAATTAAATAATTCCATTAAATTTGCCGACTTGCAGGTGGCTCAGGAAGAAAGGCATATACTGCAAGATTTGTCCAGTCGTGTCGCAGAACATGTTTGGTCCATCCGTGAAAATTTGGACTGCTTGGCCGATCTCGATTGCCTCATGGCCAAAGCACGCTTGAGCATTAAAACGCATGGCTCTCCCATTCACCTTACCCAAGAACATTGTATTGATCTGTACCAAGCCAGGCATCCCCTCCTGGCGTTGACCAAGGAACACGTCATACCCAATTCTATTCGTATTGAGGGCGATACCACAGTTCTCATCATTTCTGGACCAAATGCGGGCGGGAAGACAGTGTCATTGAAGCTTGTGGGATTATACGCGATGATGGTGAAAGTTGGGCTTCACCCGACTTGTGGCCCCGATTCTAAGATGGCACTGTTTGGACAGGTGTTTGCGGATATCGGAGATTCTCAAGATCTCAGTAAAGATGTATCCAGCTTTTCGGGCCATATTCTCAATATGATCGCCTTACTGAAAAATATCGGAACGCCAGCGAAACCAGTGAGCAGGGATATCCTTGTACTCCTGGACGAAGTCGGGAGCTCGACGGATCCTATTGAGGGCGCTGCATTAGCTGAAGCCCTCTTAACCCGTCTTTGCGAATTCGGGTGTACGATTATCGCGACCACGCATTATCCCACCTTGAAAACCCTTGCTTTTCGAAATCCTCATGTTCGGAATGCCAGTCAGGAATTCGATATGGTTACTCTCACTCCAACGTACCGGCTCATAGACGGAATTCCTGGGGGGTCTTCAGCCTTGGAGATTGCGGAACGATTGGGGTTGGATTCTGCAATCATTCAATCTGCCCAAGTTTTGATACAAAGACAAGACTACGATTTTGATGCGATCTTCCGGGCTCTGCAGAACACACATACTCGCTTAGAACGTGAATGTGAACAGGCCCAACACCTTCGTCTAGAGGCACAGCACCTGCTTGATGAGGCGGAAGTCACTCGCAATCAATTGCGGGCGCAGGAACGGGAAGACCGGCAACGATATCGGAAGCAGTGGCAACAAGAATTTTCCAAAGCACAACGGCAACTTAATCAAATCATCAATGACTTAAAAACGGACAAAACTCTTTCGAAGGTTCGGTCTATCCAGCAAACGATTGGTTCGGTGAATCAAGAAATACTCTCCCGCCTCCCCAATAATTCCCTGGAATCATCTGAACCTCTACACGAAGGGGACCTTGTGGAAATTGATCTATTGGGGACGATAGGGATCTTGCAGGAAAGTCTTGAAGGGAAAAAGCAGGTATCCATTCGTGTGGGTACCCAGACAATTAAAACCGCTCCTTCAGCCGTACGTCGAGCCACGGCTTCTTCCGGCAATAAATCTTTGTCAGGGCCACAACAATTGAGTCGGAAACGGTCTCCCTCCACAATTTCCACTGAGACAAGTCACCCAAGCGCTCATCAGGCAACAGGGCAATATCAACAGGAACTGTGTATTCGTGGGTTCAGGTTGGATGATGCGATGGAGATGACGCTTGCGGCCCTAGACCACGCCCTGGTCACACAAGCAAAATATCTTAAAGTCATCCATGGCCAGGGTTCTGGTGCACTCAAAACAGGAATTCGAACTTTTTGTCAATCCTCTCCCTATATTCAAAGCTTTCGACCCGGCGATCCAGCTGAGGGAGGGGACGGTGTGACCGTGATCGAATTACGATAAAGGAATCCGTGGAGGGTGATTATCGAGTCCCATCTGTACATTTCGGATAAAGCCCTCATGTTTAGGGCGGCGCAAGGGGCTCCCTGTCGTGAGTGATTGAAATTCATCTTTTGTCAGATTAACCAATTCAGGTAATTGGGGATGTAATGTCCATGGAAATGGCTGGAATCCTGGCTCCGTAGTGGCTTTTGCATTCACATTAAAAGGACAAATATCCAAACAATCGTCACAACCAAAAATTCTATTGCCTATTTTTTTTCTCAACTCGGTTGGCAGGTCATCTGCACTACCACGATATTCAATCGTCAAATATGAGATGCATCGTTCCGCATCAAGGAGATAGGGTTCCACGATGGCTCCAGTGGGACAAGCCTGAATACAGAGAGAGCATGTTCCACATAAATCCATGGCGGGTTCGTCAAAATCCAATGGCATGGTCGTTAGAATTTCTCCGAGCAACAGCCAAGACCCAAACTCGGTGGAAACGATATTGGTGTGTTTGCCGATCCAGCCAATGCCGGCTTCCTGGGCCCACGGTTTTTCCATGATGGGCCCCGTATCCACATAGCTCCGGGTCTGAATATCCGGTACGTGTGTGTGAAGGAAATTTTCTAACTGTTTAAGCCGGTCCTTCATGAACCCGTGATAGTCCTTCCCCCAGGCATATCGGGCAATTCGTCCAGCCGTCTTTGACTCATCCGGAGTATGACCAGTGTAGTAATTCATCCCCACGACTACCAGGGATTGGCAACCTGGAAGAACTTCTTCTGGGTTGGAGCGGCGTTTCGGATCCTTGGCTAACCATTCCATAGATCCATGAAAGCCTAAGTCCAGCCATTTTTTTAGCCGTTCCCATAACCGCAAGGTAATCGATTCCTCTGCATGGGAAATCGTATTTTGAGCCGGAGGGAAGAGTGTGGTGGGTAGAGGCGGTGGCAGACGAGCAATCCCAACAGCATCAAAGCCTAGTCGGCGGGCCTCTTCCTTGATTTGATTTGCCAGGATTGACCGAGGAGACATGATTACTCCTCCTCAGGATTAATTCGAGATTTATTTTTGTCCAGGGGTTCCCGGATTAGCAGGAGGAACATTGTTCGCACAATTAAACATCACGATAAATCTTCCCGTACATTGCTCGGTGGTACAAGCTTGACATGAGCCGACAATTGACGTTTCCCAGTCGGTTTGTTTCTCGTCAAATTGGCAAGAGGTTCTCCCTCCTTTGGAAATATCAACCCACGGTTCGGGATATCCAGGAAACTGGGCAACAGTACAGCCATTGGGAATGGGAACTCGACATTCAGCCTTGGCCTCGCCTTTTACCATACCAATGGTACAATTCGCTTCTGTTCGCGACTGGGCATCGGCTGCTTCACCCTTATTGATAAGTCCAAGCAAGTCGTTTTCGGTCGCGAGAAAAGCCACAATTGCCCACATTAATATCCGATAGGATTTTGTTTGACCAAAAATGACCTTGATTGTGTTTGGGTATAAATTCATAGTTTGCTGAATCTGGATCAAAGGATAGGGAATGCCGCATCAATACCATAAAAAGGTTTCATAATGATGGATTTCCTTATACCACATCACCCAAACAATTTGTCAAAAACTATTCCTTATGGAGGGCAACTATCAATTAACTTGGAAGTTTACTGTCTGATCTGCGAAGGAATTAAAGATTCAGAAATAGAAAACCCCCTGGAGGATCCAATCCTCCAGGGGGTTTTCACTAAATTCGTGAGTTGGATTTTAGAATCCGCCCATGCCGCCCATGCCACCCATGCCGTGATCATGACCGCCAGGCATCCCAGCACCTTCTGATTTCGCTTCTGGAATATCAGTGACCATAACTTCCGTAGTGAGCATGAGAGCCGCAACACTAGCAGCATTTTGCAACGCGCAACGTGCCACCTTGGTTGGATCAATCACACCGGCCTCAACCATATCCACAAATTCTCCGGTTCCAGCATTGTATCCTCGATTTGTGGATTCAAGTCGAACTTTTTCCACAATAATAGAACCTTCGGCGCCGGCATTGATGGAAATTTGTCGAATTGGTTCTTCCAGGGAACGCTTGACGATATTCACGCCAACTTGTTGATCGTGGTCTAATTTCATTTTATCCAGAGCCGGAACACAACGAAGGAGAGCCACGCCTCCGCCCGGAACAATGCCTTCCTCTACTGCGGCCTTGGTCGCATGAAGGGCATCTTCCACACGGGCTTTCTTTTCCTTCATTTCTGTTTCCGTTGCGGCGCCTACATTAATTACAGCAACGCCACCCACCATTTTCGCCAATCGCTCTTGTAATTTTTCCCGATCGTAATCGGATGTGGTTTCCTCAACCTGTGTTTTAATTTGTTTGACACGACCTTCAATTCGTTTCGGATCTCCAGCTCCTTCCACGATCGTGGTATTGTCCTTGTCAATGTTCACCCGTTTGGCCCTACCGAGGTCCGTCAGCTTCACACTTTCGAGTTTGAGGCCTACTTCTTCAGAAATTACTTGCCCGCCTGTCAGAGTGGCAATATCCTCCAACATGGCTTTTCGTCTATCACCAAAGCCAGGAGCCTTAACTGCTGCCACATTCAATGTGCCACGAAGTTTATTGACTACCAGTGTTGCCAGGGCTTCGCCTTCGACATCTTCAGCAATAATGACTAACGGTTTCCCCATTTTCGCAACTTGCTCCAGAATAGGGAGTAAGTCTTTCATGGCGCTGATTTTCTTTTCCACAATCAGTAAGAACGCGTCTTCCAATGAAGCTTCCATTCGATCTGCATTGGTCACGAAATAGGGAGAGATGTACCCGCGGTCAAATTGCATTCCTTCGACTACATCTAAGGATGTCGACATGGATTTGGCTTCTTCTACGGTGATGACGCCATCTTTTCCCACCTTATCCATTGCTTCGGCGATCAGGTCACCAATGGTGTGATCATTATTGGCGGAGATTGAACCAATCTGAGAAATTTCCTTTTTGGTCTGGCAGGGCTTGCTGAACTTTTTCAATTCTTCAATCGCAACTTCAACAGCTTTATCAATTCCCCGCTTAATCTCCATTGGATTGGCGCCTGCCGTGATATTTTTGACCCCTTCACGGTAAATGGCCTGGGCCAAAACTGTCGCAGTCGTGGTCCCATCACCAGCGGTATCACTTGTTTTACTTGCCACTTCCCGAACAAGCTGCGCGCCCATGTTTTCATACGGATTCTTTAACTCGATCTCCTTGGCTACCGTCACGCCGTCTTTGGTGATGGTTGGGGCACCAAATTTCTTGTCGAGAATCGCATTCCGGCCTTTTGGCCCTAATGTCGCCTTCACTGCATCTGCTAATTGATTCACTCCGCTCAATATAGACGCACGTGCCTTTTCACTGTATTGCAACTGCTTAGCCATACATATCCTCCTTTAAAAACATATTTTAGTGATGTGGAATGCCAATTAAAAAAGTGAGTTTGAACTTGATGGTGGTTTTAATTTTCGAAGACGCCCAAAATATCTTCTTCTTTCAAAATTAAACAATCATCGTTTTCAACCTTAATTTTGGTCCCAGAATACTTGTCAAACAGGACTTGATCGCCAACTTTCACATTTTCAACATCAGGGCCTGCAGCTTCGATAGTACCTCTTTGTGGTTTTTCACGAGCTGAATCCGGCACGTAAATTCCGCCTGCTGTCCGCTCTAATTCTTCCGTGTAGGCTACGAACACACGATCCCCTAAGGGACGGAATCCCTTCGCGCTACTTCCTTCTTTGGCTTCCTTCTTTTCCTTCTCTTTTGTGGCTGCCATGTCTGCCTCCTTCTTTGGTTGTTGCTAATTGAATAAGGAAATGGTGAGTACTAACTTTTAGGATGACGCACACCTGTTTGATGTTTCAAAAATGTGTCAACTTGCACGGAAAGATAAGTCTGGATGAATTGAAGTCAAGAGGGAAGGATAAGATTTTCAATAAGGACGAGAGGCGGAGGTCCATTTTTTTAGAAAAGAAAGCACCCTTAATTCTTGAGAGAAACAATTTCGTAGGTATATGAACTTACAGCATTATTTTCTGAGATGTTCAAAATCCTGGATATCCTTTTTCATAAGCTCTCGTAACTTCTTAATTATTTTAGCCTCCAGTTGACGAGTCCGCTCTTTGGTAATCATATATTTTCTTCCTAAGTCTTCTAAGGTCACGGGAGATTCCGATAGGAGTCGATTGCGAAGAATGTCCTCCTCTCGCTCTGATAGTGTTTGTGCAAATTCTGCCAACTTTTTTCGGAAGAGAAGACGCAACTGTGTATCAGCCAATTGGTCATCAATGGGAGCTTGGGTAGAGGGAAGAAGGTCATGAAACGTGCCTTCTCCGTCCGAAGTCATAGGCTGATCGAGGGAAAGTTCCCAACTTCCTAAACGTTGATCCATTTCCACAACATCTCGTTCACGCACATTTAACCGGTCTGCCAGTAACTTTGGGTCGGGGACATAGCCTTGTCGTTCCAGTTTGGCTTTTTCGCGACGAAGGTTATAGAAAAGGCGTCGTTGCTCCTGGGTTGTGCCTATTTTGACAAGACGAAAATTATTGAGGAGATACCGCAGCACAAAGGCTCGAACCCACCAGGCTGCATAGGCATAAAAGCGAACATTTTTTGTTGGATCAAATTTCTTCATGGCCTGCAAAAGCCCCACATTCCCTTCCTGGATCAAGTCCATTTGATCAATACCGGCAAGACCATATTCCGAGGCGATGGAGACACACACACGAAGGTTAGCTAAAATTAATTTCACTGCAGACTCTCGTGTCCCTAACGTCTGATATTCATGAAAGAGTTGAAGCTCTTCTTCTTTCGAAAGGAATGGATAACGGCGGACTTCGGCTAAGTATCGACTGAGCGTTGTAGTCGGAGTCAGTGCGGTTGAGACTGGATCCCACTTCGCCTGGTCTTCGGAGTCTTCTTCACTTTCAGGGTGGTTTTCTTGTTCCTTGGCATCATCAAGGATAATTTCATCACGGACCTCTTCATCAGGTAGTTCAGAAAGAGATTTTTTGACCACGACGTCGATCACATCGGGAGTCCGCTTTTTGGATGATTTCTGTGTCATGTTTGGCTTACTGATCTAGAAGGCAGGGTATGCCGTATTCTTCTGATATATTGTAATGAAATTTTCTTGAATCACCAAACGCATTTGACGAATTTTTCCAATTTCGGGGTGAAAAGGAGGTCTCAGAAATTTCCAATTCAGAGAAATATTGTTTATTTCAGGGAAATCTTTTTATAGTCTGGTCTTGGCTACAGATTTGAAAAATTATCCAGAAAGGCCTCCCATGCCCTTGAAAGAACCATGTTAAAAGAGGTATGCCAGTCACTTCGTTCCGGGCATTGGCCAACTCTCCTTGGTGCGTGGCTCCACTTTGAAATAAGTTTTATGGTGTGGCTTCTTATTGGCGCCATGGGTATTGCTATATCTGAAGAATTTTCTCTTACGGCTTCTCAAAAGGGCTTATTAATCGGCTTCCCATTGCTGGGTGGCGCTTTGCTTCGAATTGTCGTGGGGCCGTTAGGAGACCGATTCGGGGCTAAAGTTGTGGGATTGGGCATACTGGGCTTGGAAGGCATCGGGTTACTGTTGGGATGGTTAGGTGGAACCACTTTCGAGTCTATGCTGGGAATTGGACTCTTTTTAGGATTTGCGGGAGCCAGCTTTGCAATTGCTCTGCCTTTGGCTAGCCAAGCCTATCCCGCAGCCCATCAGGGGTTGGCCATGGGGGTTGTGGCGATTGGAAATAGTGGTGTGCTGTTGGCTGCGTTTATGGCCCCACGCCTTGCGGAAGGGGTTGGATGGCATCAGGTTTTCGGCATCATGCTCCTACCTGTTATGGGGACAGCCCTCATGTTTTTCTGGTTGGTTCAATCAGCCCCCGTAAGGAATAAAACCGATCCCTCAAAAAATGACAGTATTGGAATTTTTTTGCGAAAAGGGATTCAGGATCCAGTCATGTACTGGTTATGTTTTTTGTATGGTGTGACATTCGGAGGATTTGTAGGGCTTTCGAGTTATCTCCCGATTTTTCTTCACGATCAATTTCACGTCGGCATGGTAAAGGCTGGAACATTGACCGCACTTGGCGCTTTAGCGGGAAGTGTGGTCCGTCCTCTGGGAGGATTTCTTGCGGATCGCCATGGCGGCATCGCCTTATTGCAAGGGCTCTATCTTATAATAGCCGCCTTATGCCTGATATCGGGGAATCTTGATAGTTTTGTCTTGAGCTATGCCATGATTCTCCTAATTATGCTTTGCTTCGGATTTGGAAATGGAGCCATTTTCCAGGTTGTTTCCTATCGATTCAAATCGGTTATGGGTACGGCTTCCGGTTTTGTTGGTGCGGCAGGAGGTCTTGGAGGATTCCTCCTACCATACGGGTTTGGATGGTTAAAGGAGCTAACTGGGACCTTCTCTTCAGGATTTTTCACTTTGGGCATGGTTTCAGGATTGGCAGGCATTAGTGTTATGATGTTTCAGCGTTCGACTCGGTTAACCAAACACAAATCCATTCCAGAAATTTAACGAACTTGCCTGAAACGTTTGCCCGTCAAGGGAGTCACCCATGAAAAAAGAAACCGCCCCAATACACAAACCTCAATTTCATACCATTGCCGAAACTTTACAGGATATTCAGGCTGGCAAATGCATCATTCTTGTTGACGATGAGGACCGCGAAAATGAGGGCGATTTGGTCATGGCAGCTGAAAAGGTCACGTCGGAACATATTAACTTTATGGCGAAATACGGCCGAGGATTAATTTGCCTGGCCCTCACCCCCGATCGAGTTGAGGAGTTAAAACTTCCCCCACAGACGAATGAAAATACCGCACCCTATGGCACAGCCTTTACCGTATCGATTGATGCCGCCAAGAATATTACCACTGGGATCTCCGCTGCTGATCGGGCCACCACGATTCAATTGGCCGTGGATCCAAGAGCCAAGCCAGCTGATTTTGCCAGACCTGGGCACATCTTTCCTTTAAAAGCTAATAAAGGCGGGGTATTGCGCCGTGCCGGACAAACCGAAGGGTCTGTCGATCTTGCCCGGCTGGCCGGGCTGTATCCCGGGGCAGTGATCTGCGAAATTATGAATGATGATGGCACGATGGCCCGGGTTCCTCACCTAATGAAATTTGCAAAGCACCATGGTTTGAAAATCATCACAATTAAAGACCTGATTCAATATCGATTGCATCGAGAAACGTTTGTGAAGCAAGTTGCCACCGCAAATCTTCCCACACGTTTTGGTCATTTTCAGTCGGTCGTTTTTGAAAACGAACTTGATGCCGGAACACACATCGCCTTGGTGAAAGGGGAGATCGATGATCTTCCAACGTTGGTGCGAGTCCATTCAGGCTGTCTGACAGCCGATGTCTTTGGGTCATTGCGCTGTGATTGTCGGGAGCAACTCCATCGAGCAATGGAAATAATTGAACGGGAAGGCAAAGGGGTCCTGCTGTACTTAAATCAGGAGGGACGGGGAATCGGGCTCACCAATAAAATTCGGGCCTACCACCTTCAGGACCAGGGCAGTGATACAGTCGAAGCCAATTTACAATTGGGGTTTAAGGCTGATTTGCGGGATTACGGAATTGGCGCCCAAATTTTAGTTAATTTAGGTCTTAAAAAAATCAGACTCATCACCAACAATCCAAGGAAAATTGTGGGAATCGAGGGTTATGGGTTGGAAGTGGTGGAACGAGTATCCATTGAGATTACTCCCCAGGAGTCAAATGTGCACTACTTGCGCACGAAAAAGGCCAAATTAGGCCACCTCTTGAATAATGTGTAGTGAGGACTTGCGGTTCTTTCTGGCAAGTGGTACACACTGAATCGCGGATCGCTACTCTCTTGATTCTTGTAATGAGAGAGTGAGTCTCAAAGGAGAATTACTTAACCAACATGGCGAATCAGGAGCGTGGTGACGAGGCAAACTGTCAGGTTGCGATCGTGGTCAGTACTTTTAACGAGGTTGTGACCAGCCGCTTATTGGCTGCAGCTGAATCCACCCTGACCCAATTAGGCACCCCGCCAGACAACAGGAAGGTCATTCGGGTTCCTGGAGCATTTGAGATTCCCTTAATAGCAAAGACACTGGCCCAATCTCATCAATTTGATGCCGTTATTTGTTTAGGGGCAGTGATCCGCGGAGAAACTCCACATTTCGAATATATTTGTGCCGAGACAAGTCGGGGGATCGGCCAAGCAGCTCTGGAAACTGGCATTCCAATTATTTTCGGAGTGCTGACTACGGATACGGTTGATCAGGCAATGGAACGTTCTGGGGCACCTGAACGAAATAAAGGGGCTGATGCAGCGCGTACGGCTCTTGAAATGGCGGTCTTAATGAAACGTTTGAGTAAAACCAACATCCGTCAGTCTGGCTTTTTAAGGGAATCCACAACATTATGACCATGACTGTTCCATCCGATACACCGCAAGCCAATCAAGCCCATGGACGGCCATCTAGACGCCTGGCCCGCCAGCTTGCATTGCAAATGCTTTTCCAGCATGAATTTCAGGATCAAAATCCTACATGGCAAGAAAAGTTTTGGGCAAGTCAATCGGCTTCCCCGGAAGTCCAAACATTTACCTCTATCCTCTTTCTTGGTGTCATCACGAATCAGTCCGAAATTGACAATATCATTCGTGATTTTGCCATCGACTGGTCTTTGCAGCGGATGCCGGTCGTGGATAGGAATATCCTCAGATTCTCCATTTACGAATTATTGTGGGAGCCCGATATTCCGGCCATGGTCACCATCAATGAAGCGGTTGAATTGGCTAAATTATTTGCAGATGATGAGGCCAGACGATTCGTAAATGGACTGTTAGACCATGTGCTCCGGGCTGAACCAAGGCTTGCCATCAAGCGAGGCCAAATTCAACAAAAAAATCCTGCGCCAAAATTTTCTGATCCGTCACCTACCGCCTAATTGCCCTTTCCCATGATTGACCGCTACACGTTACCCCGTATGGGAATCGTTTGGACTCAGACCCACAAATATGAGTTGTGGTTGCAGGTTGAACTTGCCGTGTGCGAAGCCATGGAACAGATGGGTCAGGTCCCTTATGGCGTGGCAGCCCGCATTCGAAAAAAAGTCACGATTAATCCTTTACGAATCGGGGCGATCGAACAAGTTACAAAGCATGATGTTATTGCCTTTCTGGAATCGGTGTCCGAGCAGGCAGGGAAAGACAGTCGATTTCTCCATGTTGGGCTCACCTCCTCGGACATTGTGGACACATCCCTTTCATTGCAATTATCGGAAGCAGCCCAATTGATTCGTGAGGATGTCAGGAAATTGCTCAGTGTCTTGCGGGATTTAGCCTTTGCGCATCAGAATACTCTGATGGTGGGACGTTCGCATGGGATCCATGGAGAGCCTATTTCCTTCGCATGGAAGGTGGCCATTTGGTATCAGGAGTTTCAACGGCAGGAACTCCGCTTAAAAGCGGCAATCGCCGACATTGCTGTTGGCAAGCTTTCAGGGGCCATGGGAACGTTTGCCCATCTTTCTCCCTCGATAGAAAAAACGGTATGTCAACGGTTAGGATTGAAGCCGGCGCCTATCTCAAATCAGGTACTTCAGCGGGATCGGCACGCCGCCTTCCTCTCGGCGTTGGCCCTGATGGCGGCCAGTATTGAAAAGGTGGCGACGGAGATACGTCATTTGCAACGAACGGAAGTCTTGGAAGCGGAAGAGTATTTTGAACCTGGTCAAAAAGGCTCCTCTGCCATGCCGCATAAACGAAACCCGATCAGCTCGGAAAATTTATGCGGTCTTGCTCGAGTGATTCGCGGCAACAGTCTGGCTGCCCTGGAAAATGTCGCTTTGTGGCATGAACGAGACATTAGCCATTCATCTGCGGAGCGGATCATCCTTCCCGATAGCACGATTCTGATCGATTACATGTTGGTCCGTTTAACCAACATGTTATCCAAGCTGGTGGTCTATCCTGAACGAATGATGGCCACTCTCAATCAAACCGGCGGCCTCATCTATTCGCAACGGCTACTACTGGCGCTGGTGGATAAAGGTGCGATCAGAAAAGACGCCTATGAGCATGTACAGCAACATGCCATGGCTGCCTGGAGGGGAGAGGGGAGTTTTCAAATCCTTATTGAGCAGGATCCTTTTATTGCCAAACATCTTAGTACCAAAGAAATTGCGACATGTTTTAATCCCAAAACCTACTTGCGCCATCAACAGCAGATTTTCACGCGCGTGTTTGGAAGGCAAGTTCGACGAAAGAGCTCAACACCAACCCGGCTTACTCCTTCAAAGAAAACTTCAAAAAAGAGGAAATACATTGACTAAAGGAAATTTGCTCTACGAAGGAAAAGCCAAAAAGATTTTTCTGACCGAGAAGGACGACGAGCTCATTCAGTACTTCAAGGACGATGCGACCGCCTTTAACGCCGAAAAACGTGGGACGATTATGGAAAAAGGCGTTGTCAATAATGCGATTTCCGCAAAACTGTTCCAACATCTTGCCGACGCCGGAATTCCCAGTCATTTCATTCAGCAAATCAATGACCGGGAGATGTTAACGCGTCGGGTAAAAATTATTCCGGTTGAAGTGGTGGTGCGTAATCGAGCCACCGGCAGCATTGTCAAACGTTTAGGTTTGGAAGAAGGCTTGATTATTGATCCTCCCTTAGTCGAGTTTTTCTATAAGGATGATTCACTGGGCGATCCTCTTATCTCTGAAGACCATATTCGATTGTTGAAATTGGCCACACCAGGACAAATCGAGGAACTCCGACAACAGGCTCTCAAAATCAACGAAGTGCTCAAACCTTTTTTTCAGAAAAAGGGCATGTTTCTGGTGGATTTTAAGTTAGAATTTGGATTATGGAATGGTCAGATTATTTTGGCAGATGAAATTTCTCCGGACACATGCCGTTTTTGGGATATCCAAACCGGAGAACGCATGGATAAGGATCGTTTCCGAAAAGATTTGGGCCGGATCGAGGAAACCTATCAAGAAGTTCTCAAGCGGGTTTGCGGATAATTCACGAAGTAGGCAGCTTTGTGTTCATGCTTTGGCACCGACTATCTTGTTGACGGATCTGTCTATTTCGTAAAACGTTTATTCACCGGGTGCATGTTACTCCTTCCGGAAAATTATGAAAGCCAAAATTTACATCACACTCAAAAACGGAATTCTTGATCCCCAAGGTCGAGCTATTCAGCAATCTCTTCAAACCCTTGGTTTTGAATCAGTTGGAGAGGTCCGAATTGGAAAATTTATCGAAGTTGATCTTTCTGAAACAGACGCGACGTCCGGTGAAACTACCATCAAAGCGATGTGCGAAAAACTTCTTGCCAATACGGTCATTGAAGAATATCAATACGAGATCCTTGAGGCATAGTGGTCTCTCCATTGTTCCCCCTGATTCAATTCGATCCTTTCTCTCCTGATAACTCTTATCTCAGTATGAATGTCAACGAGCAGAGAATGATATGAATATCGGCATCATTGTCTTTCCCGGATCCAATTGTGATCGTGATTGTGCGCATGTTCTTTCGGAGGTTATGGGACAAACGGCACAGTTTATCTGGCATCAAGAGAGATCCGTCAAGGGCATGGATGCCATCATCCTGCCAGGGGGGTTTTCTTATGGTGATTATCTGCGCGCGGGTGCCATAGCCAGATTTTCTCCCATCATGGAGGCCGTCGTTGAGTTTGCCGGGCGGGGAGGAATGGTCCTAGGCATCTGTAATGGATTTCAAATGCTTTTGGAGCTTGAATTATTACCCGGTGCCATGTTGCGCAACAGGGATCTTTCCTTTATTTGTGAAGATCATTATATACGGGTAGAAAACGCGAATACTCCATTTACCAATCACTGTGAACCCGGACAGATTCTGAAGCTCCCGATTGCCCATGCTGAAGGAAATTATTATACCAACCCGGTGACGTTGTCCGCCTTGCAGGCCAATGCGCAAATCGTCTTTCGATATTGTGATCGCGAAGGCAAAGTGACTTCCCAAGCCAATTCCAATGGATCGCTGGATAACATTGCGGGAATCCGCAACGCGGCCGGCAACGTCCTTGGTCTGATGCCTCATCCAGAACGAGGGGCAGAACACCTGCTCAATAATGAGGATGGAATGTATATTTTTCGATCCATGCTTTCAGCGTTGGAAACACACAAAACACCTCAACCGGTATAGGCTCGATTGCCGTTATCCGCCCTTCCCTTTCGGTCAAGGCCACCATGGAAGTTTTTCCGGGAATTACGATGACTCCAGACATCTGCCAAGGGAAACCATGTGTGGCAGGCACTGCCGTTGATGTGGCTACCGTGGTCGGAACCCTTGGGATCGGAAAATCATTTCATGAGGTTCAAGAAGCATTGAATCTGACATATGAACAAGTGCTCACGGCGTTACGCTATGCTTCCTATGTCACGGATCATTTGCCCCTTCGTCTCCCTTCAGGTCATTAAGCCACAGGACAGTATGACGGTGTTTATGCTAAATTCCCTTTCATAGCAATAATGACTCTCCTGACTTTCAAATGTGCATGTCTGAAACATTAAGGAAATCAATTTCATGGGTTTGTTCAGAAATTATTAGTGACATATTCGGTTTTTCATCTCTTTCATTCCCCTTGTGCTAATTGGGAAAGATTTTCATACAAAATGAGTTATTTGCCATGACCCAGGAATCAAAAGTCCTGCCCAAGGGACCCCTTACACCAAAAATTATTGAACAGCATGGTCTGTCCGAGGATGAGTATCAGCAAATCCTCAAGCATCTTGGTCGTGAGCCGAATCTCACTGAGTTGGGTATCTTTTCTGTGATGTGGAGTGAACATTGCAGTTATAAGAGTTCACGCATTCATTTGAAACGATTTCCGACAGAGGGTGAGCGGGTGGTTCAAGGGCCGGGAGAAAATGCCGGTGCCGTGGATATTGGAGAGGGACTCGCGGCAGTGTTCAAGATGGAATCGCACAATCACCCCTCATATATTGAGCCGTTTCAAGGGGCGGCAACAGGTGTCGGTGGGATTCTACGCGATATTTTTACCATGGGAGCACGCCCGATCGCGTTATTGAATTCCCTGAGATTCGGAGAATTGGACCTTCCCAGGAATCAGCACATTCTCAAAGGAGTCGTTTCTGGAATTTCTTCCTATGGGAACTGTATGGGAGTGCCAACGGTAGGGGGAGAAATTACGTTTAACGATATTTATTCAAAAAATCCATTAGTGAATGTCTTTTGTCTGGGTATCGTGAAAAAAGATCGTCTCCTGCGTGGCTTAGCTAAAGGTGCTGGAAATCAAGTGCTCTATATTGGTGCCAAAACAGGACGAGATGGGATTCATGGCGCCACCATGGCCTCTGACAGTTTTGACGATGCATCTGACAAGAAGCGTCCGAATGTACAAGTCGGCGATCCATTTTTAGAGAAGTTATTGCTTGAAGCGTGCCTTGAATTTTTAGAACAGGATCTCTTAGTTGGGATTCAGGACATGGGGGCGGCCGGGCTGACCAGCTCCTCCTGTGAAATGGCCTCACGTGCTGGAACCGGTATTGACATGGATTTGGCTAAGGTGCCTCGCCGTGAACCGCACATGACTCCTTATGAAATTTTACTATCGGAATCCCAGGAAAGGATGCTCCTGGTGGCTCAACCTGGCAAGGAAGAGTCAGTGCTCGCAATCTGCCGAAAATGGGGAATTGATGCCGCCGTGGTCGGGCAGGTGACAGGTGATGGATTCTTACGAATTAGAGAGGGCAACCAGATTGTAGCGGAAATACCGGCGCATGCTCTCGCTGAAGAGGGTCCACGCTATGAACGGCCTGCTGCACCACCTCCTTATCAAGAGTTTTTGCAATCCTTAAATATCGATACGCTTCCAGAAGTCAAAAAACCTGCCGAGGTGTTATTGAAATTATTAGCTTCACCCACTATTGCGAGCAAACGTTGGGTCTTTCGGCAATACGATCATATGGTGGGAACCAATACCGTGGTCTGTCCCGGTTCCGACGCCGCCGTGGTCCGCATTAAAGGGACCACGAAAGCCTTGGCCATGACGACGGATGGCAATAGTCGATACTGCCTGCTGAATCCCTATTTGGGAGGAGGATTAGCCGTGGCTGAAGCCGCGAGAAATTTGGTCTGTGCGGGTGCCCAACCGATCGGAGTGACCGACTGCCTAAATTTCGGCAACCCGGAGCGTCCCGACATCATGTGGCAATTCATCATGGCGGTCGAAGGGATCGCCGATGCCTGTCGAACATTCGAAATTCCTGTAGTCAGTGGAAACGTGAGCTTTTATAACGAGACGAATGGCCTGTCCATTTATCCAACACCAATTTTGGGAATGGTGGGACTTATTGAGCGCCCGGAAGACATTACCACTCAATGGTTTAAACAATCAGGCGATCATATTTTCTTGTTGGGGGAGACGAAAGAAGATTTAGGCGGGACAGAATATCTCAAGGTCATTCATTCTCGCGAACAAGGCAATCCCCCTTGGTTGGATGTGGACCGAGAAAAAGCTCTCCAATCCTTCCTACTCACCTTAATCCAAAAGGGGCTTGTGCAATCAGCGCATGATTGCTCAGAAGGGGGATTACTTGTGACATTAGCCGAATGCTGTCTGACCCATCCTTCCGCGCTATTCGGAGCAACTGTTATACTGAACCAAGATCGTTTGCGTCTAGATGCTCTACTTTTTGGAGAAAGTCCTTCACGGGTTGTCGTCTCGGTTAAATCTGGGGACGTCAAGCAATTGATGGAAATGGTTCAAGGCTCAGGGGTGCCATGCACCGAATTAGGCCAAGTCACTCAAGGAAATATGGATATTACTGTTCGTGGAAATCATGGTCGGCCAGTGTGTCAGATAAGCCTGCCCCTTTCTGAAATGGCAGACCAATGGCACCATGCTCTTGCACGACAACTTGGAGTCGAAGGATCGTGAGCAAGTTTGGTTATTCCTTAAATTTGAATTGGTTAGTTTTTATGATTGCTCAAGACGATCTGGTCTGTTTGAGGACACCATGAGAAAGTTACCGATGGTACGGTCTATGCCTTCCCCGGACGGGTTTCATGAAGAATGTGCTGTCTTTGGAATTGCGGGATCGAAAGAAGCTGCGAATCTGACGTACCTGGGCCTTTATGCCCTACAACATCGGGGGCAGGAAGGCTCTGGTATTGTGTCCTCCGATGGAGAGCAATTCTTTCAAAAAAAAGGTCTAGGTCTCGTTGCTGATATTTATTCCAAAAAAACGTTACGCGAACTTTCGGGAACAAAGGCGATCGGGCATAACCGATACTCGACCGCAGGCAGTGGACAGTTGCAAAACGTTCAACCCTTGTCCGTCAATTTCGCGTTTGGCAATTTGGCGTTGGCTCACAATGGAAATTTAGTGAATGCCGGGGTGCTTCGAGGTGAACTCGAGGCCTATGGGGCTATTTTTCAATCGGACTCCGATAGCGAGGTCATCATTCATCTGATTGCTCACTCCAAGGGAGACACGATTGTGAATCGGGTGATTGACGCCTTAAGTATGGTTCGAGGGGCTTTTTCTTTGGTGCTGTTAACCGATGATCAATTGATCGCCGCTCGCGATCCGTTTGGATTTCGCCCGCTGTGTTTAGGGCGGTATAAAAGCAGCTGGGTCGTGGCATCCGAGACGTGCGCCTTCGATCTGATTGATGCCAAGTTCGTCCGTGAAGTTGAACCGGGAGAAATTATTGTCATTCAGGGTACAGAATTGACCTCCTATCATCCGTTTCTCGAACGCTCGCGCGCCCAGTGTGTATTTGAATACGTCTATTTTGCGAGACCGGATTCGAAAATTTTTGGCCCGAATGCGGTGTATCCGGTTCGTAAAGCCTTTGGGCGTCAACTGGCTAAGGAGTGTCCCGCCGACGCAGACATGGTCATTCCTGTTCCGGATTCCGGTGTTCCTGCGGCCTTGGGCTATGCTGAAGGGATGGGGTTACCGTTTGAGATCGGACTAACCCGAAATCACTATGTGGGACGAACCTTCATTGAGCCGCAGCAAGCCATTCGCCATTTTGGCGTAAAGTTGAAATTGAATCCTGTCCCGGATGTCCTGGAAGGGAAACGGATTGTGGTTGTGGACGACTCCCTTGTTCGAGGCACCACCAGTCGGAAAATTGTCAAAATGCTTCGACAGGCCGGTGCTCGGGAAATTCATCTGCGCATCAGTTCTCCACCTGTCATTGCCCCATGTTATTATGGCATTGATACGCCGACCCAAAAAGAACTCATAGGGTCAAATCTCAACATTGAAGAAATTCGTCGTTATGTCACGGCCGATAGTTTGGGGTACCTTAGCCTGGAAGGTATGTTGGCAATGGCTCCGGGCTTTTCCCATCATTATTGCAATGCCTGTTTTACGGATAATTATCCCATCATGTTGACCAAAGCCGAACAACTACAACTCGGATTATTCGAACCGGATCAACTCTTTCGCTCTTAAATGTATTTCCGTTTTGTTGCCGCCCCAAAAATTCGTGTGTTAGGCTTTTGAGGATGTGAAGGTTGAATCTCTGATTATATGCCTTAGGAGGTGCCATGAACAGGAGGAGCCTATGAAAAGGAATATTCTTCAGGTATTGATTGGAGTCATCTTAATACTAAGCACCGGTTTTATCGTGCACGCGGGAAGTTTCTTTAAAGTCGGGGAGTCCGCTCCTAATTTCTCACTAACGGGATTGGATGGCCGACCTCTCTCCCTTGACCAGTTTAAGGGTAAGGTGGTGGTTCTAGGACTCTTTCATATTTGCGAGCCGTGCTTAATCCAGAGTACCAATCTCCAGAGGGTACATGATGCCACAAAAGACAAATCTGTCGCGGTGATCGGAGTCAATTCATCTGGCGACTCCCTGGCAGATGTCAGGGAATTCCTACAAGGATTCCCGTTGAAGATTACGTATCCCTATCTTTTGGACCCCGAAAAGAAAACAGACAAACTCTATGGCGGGGGGAAATTTATTCCCAATGTGTATGTCATTGATCAAAATGGTCTTATTCGTTGGCAGCGTGTTGGGAATTTCTTTACTGACGGCACATTAGCCGGACATGAAGCGATTCTTCAGGAAGTGGAGAAATTGTTGGAGGCACCGCCTGCTTCCTCGACCATGTAGGTCGATGACTCCTTTTAAACATTCTTGAACCGAATGTTAGGGCACTATGGACGAACTAGAAGACGGAAAACAAAAATTTCTTGAGATCGTGAAATCCCTAGATGCGGCCGTTGAGGTCGTCATTCCGACCACTCCTTCGCGCAGTCTTTTACTCATTTCCCTTACTAAAGGCTCCAATCGTAAATTTATTACGGTCCATGAGGATGACATGTTGGATCTTCCAGAAGATCCGGGCGTTCAAGCCAAAACCACAGCCCTTCTCCAAGAAAGTCTGGAAACCCTATGAAAACCATTCTGCCCAATATTTCTGAATGGTCCTGGTTTTCTGAGGAAAAACAGCTTAATTTTAACGGTCATTTATTGGCCGTGGGGGAACATCGAATATTAGTCGACCCACCTCCCATGAATGCCGGTGATATGGCCATGACGCAGCGGGGAGGGGCTCTAGATTATATTATCTTGACCAATAGAGACCATGAACGGGAAGCGGCCAATTTCAGAAAAACCTTTAACTGTCAGGTGATGGCGCCGGAATTAGATGCCAAGGAGATGACCCTTTCCGTTGATAAAATCTTTAAAGATGGGGAATTGCTTCCAGGGGGAATTTGGGTTGTTCAACTTTCGCATCAAAAATCTCCAGGAGAAAGTGCGTTATTTTTGCAGCAGGGTCAAGGGGTACTTATTGTGGGAGATGCGATTATTGGAGATCCTCCAGGTTCACTCCGGCTTCTGCCGTCGGAAAAATATGTTGATATTGTTCAAGCCCGCGACAATCTTCGTCGATTATTAAAGTATACCTTTGATAGCCTCCTGGTGGGAGACGGAACATCCCTGCTCACCGGAACCAAGCCTGCACTTGAACAATTATTGAAAAATGAATGAATTGAAAACCTCATAATGGCCTGGAAGGTTTTTCATCCGCACTGTGACCACAGGTGAGCACCTATGGCCTGGTCTCAATCCGCCAATCTCAACTCTTTAGGCAATCGCCATTTTTCCAAAGGCTTTTATACAGAGGCTTTTCAATGTTATGCGCAGGCTCTGGAAGTTGATCGTCAAAATGGAGACCAACGGTCATTGGCCACCACACTGGGCAATTTGGGTAACATTTGCGCCGTGAGTGGTCGTCGAGAACAAGCGAGATCCTATTATAGTGAGGTGTTAGAGCTTCAAAAAATTCTGGGTGACGAACGGGGGATTAGTACGACTTTAGCCAATTTGGGTAACCTTTCGGCCGATGCCGGCGAATGGGAACGTGCCCGGGCGTATTATCTAGAAGCTTTGGATTTAATGAATCATTTGTCCGACTATGCCGGAAAGGCGGTTTTACTCTCTGATTTGGGATTAGTCGCGAGGGAAACGGGCAAGGAAGAAGATGCGCTCGCCTATTATCAGGAATCCCTGATCTTAATGCGCCGGGTCGGGAATGAAGCTGGACAATCCGATGTCTTTCGTATGATGGCACGGTTGTATTTAAGTCAACGACGATTTGGGGAAGCGCAATCCTGCACCTTGACCAGCCTGGATGTTGCCAGACGGTTGAAAGATGAACTGCGAATGGGCGGTGCCTGGTATATTCTTGCCAGTTGCCATGAAGCCCAAGGTCAATGGAGCCAAGCCGTGCACTACTTACAAAAAGTTGTACGCATAGACCAAAAATATCTACTGCCTAAACTCGACGAAAATACCCAGCGACTAAGGGCTTTAGAATCCCAGCTGAGCGCCAGAACGGGAACAACACATGAGTGAGTCTTGCACCCCTTCAACTCTATGGCCTGAGGCCAGAATTTATCTTGTGGATGAAATTCAAGGGTGGATGGATATCGATACTATGGAAGCCTTAACCCTTCCCTTACCGGACGAGGACTGGTTGCTTGAAATCACCGCCGACGGCAAGCTGGTGTGCATGGCAGGATACGATCTGGAGGATATGAAAAGCATGTTGTCGGATGGGACGCCAGAAGACTTAGGAACCGACGAACTTGCAAAACAGGCCAAATTTTACCTACAACAAACTGTTTCCAAATACCGGTCAAAACTCATGCGTCTCGGTTTCACGGAACGAATTGAGATGAATGAATCGCATGTTGCCGCTTATTATGAACGCCCGGTCGACTTCGGAAACCTTGCTGACCTCCATCAACAAATCAAGACCTGCCTGACATGGTTCTCAACTCACTAACTACATATCCGATTCCCACATCGAGGCACTCACTCAGATTAGCTAAACCATCGTGAAACCGATTCCAATTTCCATTAAATCCTTCAAGCAATTTCGAGAGGCCATCTATGCCTTTCGATTGCCAAGAATTATTTTTTCGGCATTAGATCTGAATTTATTTACAAAGATGGATGATCGGGATTGGACGATTCCGGAGTTAGCCAAACGGGTACGGGTGAGCCAACGTGGACTCGCAATCTTGTGCCGGAATCTTGCTAGTATAGGATTATTGGTCAAATCACAATCAGGATATCGTCTCGCTCCGTTTTCCAAACGCTACCTCCAGGAATCCAGCACGGACTTTCAAGGAGACTATTTGGTGCTCATGCAGCGCCAATGGAGCGAATGGTCTCATTTAACGGAAGTGATTCGTGCCGGTCAGCCACTGGACAGCCAGAAACCGGAAACCATTGAATATCGACGATCATTTTCCTGGGCCATGCATCACCGGTCGATCCAACCGGCTAGGGAGGTTGCCCAACAAATTTCTTTGAAGGCGGATCGTACTCTACTGGATTTAGGCGGTGGCCCTGGCACTTATGCTATGGCCTTTTTAGCGAAGAATCCAATACTTCACGCTACAGTGATGGATAGGTCCGCCGCTCTGGACGTCGCCCGTACGCTGGCGGAACAGTCTTCTTTGGGAACCCGCTTGACCTACCAAGCTGGTGATTTTTTAACAGCACGCATTTCAGGCACCTATGATGTTGTCTGGTATTCCAATGTGCTCCATATCTATTCTCCTACAGACAACCTGAAAATTTTCAAAAAAATTAAACGAATTCTCAATCCTGGTGGACGGCTGCTCATCCAAGATACCTTTTTGCAGGATACAAATGACCTTCAACCCCTTGAAGCCAATCTCTTTGCCGTCTCCATGTTGCTCTATACCCAGCGGGGCAACACCTATTCCGTGCGAGAGGTTCGAGATTGGCTTCAAAGAGCTGGGCTCACTCGTTCACGGCTTCTTCATCTGAAAAAGGGAACCGGAGATTGGGAGGGGCAATTGGTTGAAGGACGCCTTCCGCGTTCTGGATAACCGTTCTGTATGGCTATTCAAACCCCAATTCCTTATGCCCGAAGCGTGAATATGCCTTGATTCAGAATTCGTGGTTTTATAGGGGTGATTCAATCAAGATTGGGGAGTTCGGCCTTTGGGGACACACTCTGGGCTGGAGAAATTGATGTGGGTGCTGGAGAATTTGGGAGATTTACAAGAAAGGTGGTTCCCCCTCCTTTCACACTTTGGACTTCAATACTTCCTCGATGTTCTTGAATGATTTGATGGGCAATGGCCAATCCCAAACCTGTTCCCTCATGTTCCTGACTCAAGTGCTTTGTGGTAAAAAAAGGATCAAATATATGCTCGATGTCTTCCGGATTTATTCCTTTTCCAGTATCGTGTATGTCCACCTGCACCCAACCCTGAACCACACCTGAACCAATCTTTCGAGTCCGCACTGTTAACACCCCACCCTCCGGGAGCATGGCTTCCACGGCATTAAACAACAGATTGAGGAACACCTGCTTCAATTGCTGCCGATCGGCAAATACCTTTGGCAACCCATGAGCCAAATCGGTTTCGACGACAATTAATTCATGAGAGGGTCGAATTCTGAGGGTATACAGACAGGATTCCACAATATCATTGAGATCTTCTTCCTTGAGAAACGGTTCCATTGGTTTGGCATAATCCAAGATCTCTCGAGTGAGCCGCTCGATTCGAAACACATCTTCTTTGACGACCTTACTAAATCGAACCAGAAACTGTTCATCATCCTTTCGTTCAGGTGCCAGATCCACGAAAGCTTTAATCGAGGTCAAGGGATTTCTAATTTCGTGAGCCAATCCGCCGGCCATGGTCTCCAGAGATCGAAGGCGATCCGTTCGACGAACCAACGATTGGGAGCGCTTGAGCTCTTCATAGAGCAAGGCATTGTCTAACGCCACGGACGCTTCTTGGGATAAGGTAGTTAATAAATCCAAATCCTGGGTCGTATACCCTCCGCCACTTTTCGTATTAGGTCCAAACACACAAAAACCTAAGAGCCGGGTTTTGTTAACCAAGGGCAAACAAACTTCTGTTCCAATATGGGCGAGCTGTGCGATGACGGCTTCAGAGTCGGAGTTGATGGTAGAGAGTTCCAATTCATGGATGACAAAACAGGACGTGCCTTGTCTCCACATTTCTAGCAACGTAGGCGTTTTATGCAAATAGAGGACTGGAAGATCTGTGGTGGATTTTCCAAAGCTGGATACCGGTCGATAATCCTGACTGCTGGAACTTCGTAAATATAAAACTCCCCATTGCAATCCTAATGTGGGGCAAATGGATTCCACGATAGTGGCCGTCAAATCTTTTAATTCCAATATGGATAGGAGGGACTTAGAGAAATGTACCACCGTTTCATGTCGATTATATCGTTCCTTGAACAGTGATTTCGTGATTAATGTTTTTGCTTCCCGCTTCAAGGAGGACGCTCCAAGTACTAAGATGAGCAACACGGTGAGTTCAACAAAAGAATAGGCGATATTAATTTGCCCAAAATACAGACTCTGGCCAAGGAGGAGGATCGGATAGGCCGGGAAAGCCACGAGTGCTAACAAGAGGCCTCCCGTGATGCTGCGTTCAACAGCCGTCCCGAGATCCATCAGTCTGTATCGTAGGAGCGTATAGGCGACGACCGACGTATAGACCGTCAGTAGGATTGTGCCGTTTGGTGGGATTTCAATTCCATACCAGAGCGGAAAAGTCGTCATCCCCCCTAAGTAGGCAATGACTGATCCGATAGTGAGAAGGAAAAATCGTGAACGTTCAGGACCGGTTCTGGTCCGAGCTCCCCGATAAAGTAACCACGTTCCATAAATAGTCGATAGGCCAAATCCCAGGAGATAGATATGAAAAAATGGACCGGGTTGCGGCCAAAATGGAAAATCACCGACATGATGGACATCAGCCACGAAATAGGTGGTAAAATTCGCGCCGAAATAAATAAGACTAGCTCCCCATCCAAGACGAATAACCCCTCTGTTGGCTTCCACATCATCCAATAAGGTCAGGACGTGCCACAGATAGGCTGGCGGAAGAAAAATGGCTCCGGCCATTAACAATCGAACAAAGAGAAGGGCAAGATCGTGAGTGGAAGAAAGGTGCCATGCGCAATACCCATATCCCCAAATGGCGGCAGCTAAACAATACAGGGCATAGGCTTGATGCTTGGAGCTGTGAGGATTTTTGGCATAGACAATAAGGCCGGAGGCTGTGGCGGCCAGACCATTCAAGAGTCCGCTGAAGGCGTAAAAATTCACGTGAAAAACAAGGACAGATGAGAGATTACCCTAGATTATGGCTCTGACATCTTTGAAGGCCTATTGGACAATAAATGCAGGCAGAAGTCAAAAGAGTTAAGTTCAGGAATGTCCTCGGGGGATATCTCCTCTTATGCTTCCATGAACGACACTCTTTTGTATAATCAACGGTAGTCATTGTCATACTGAGGTCCCATGCGGTTCTCCTGAAAAATATTTATAGATAGAAAGGGACCCTCCTATGCCACTTGCTTCAGAATCCCTGACAGCTGGTTTCGGGTGGAGCATGGTTCTGCATTTTGGATGGGCTTTTGCGCTTGTGTGCAGAAAATTGGTTTGTCTAAAATAACGAGATACGCTTGTTCTGCAAAAGTTGAAAAAATACCAGCATTCGTACAGCCCAGGGTGGCGACGATCGATTCCCATTGGGTTTGATCATAAAAACAAAATTGCCCTTCTTTTTCGGCCTGTCGGATTTTCCCGTAATTATTCAAGAGATCCCGTGCTTCTTCTCGTTGTTGTGGGAGAGCAGCACTACTGACCAGACTCTGGTAAATACCGGAAAAGTCACCATTCGGTTTTAAATTGGAAATAACGATTCGTCCCCCTGGAGCGAGAACACGATACAGTTCTCGTAGGGTAGCGCCTGGATCCTGGACATATCCAATCACCAGATTAGAGACAATCCGGTCGAAATGGTTGTCTGGAAAGGGGAGCGGCTGACCTAAATCTACCTGCGCCCATGCCTTCGTGAAGAAGGGTGTCGGAGAGGTCATGCTATGTTGCCATTCTGTGTCGGCGGCAAGCATTGCTTTGTTAGCCCGTTTCAAGGCGTCAGGAACGACATCAATCCCCAGATATTGAATGGACTTCTCTAGGTAAGGGATCCCACTGGAAATGGTGGCGGAAAGCCTATCCAAAAAATATAACCCTGCATTGCCGTTTCCACAGCCAGCATCCAGAAACCGTTGGCCAGAAGTGATGGGGCCCAAGGCATGAAACACATGATCAAGGAGTTTCACATAATCCCGGCATTGCGCCACAGACTGAAAGTGGCCCAAGTAATCCTGCCAAAAGCCTGCGCCGACGTCGGTCTCGGCCTGTTGTTGTTGCGCAAGTTTTTCTCGTCGATTTTGGCGTCCCAAGTCTAGTCGATTAGGGGTGTGGATCACATCAGGAGCAGCTTTCTGATTCACTTGCTCATGGCATTGTGCAATGAGTTGTCGATAGGTTTCACGGGCTCTTTTGGGGTTTTCTTGTAGACGATGCAATGCATCTGGCACCACCATCCAATGCTCAAGGCGTCGACCCAATGCATTCCGAAACGCTTGAAGATCATCGGGAGCGACCCAGGCATCCTTCTCGGCGGAAACCAGTATGACGGGGGAGCTTAAGGATTCCGCATCAATGAGTGTGTGTTCAAGCGTGACAAATTTGTTGGCAATGGCATCTCCCAAAAATTGATTGCCCACATTGAAGCCCAAAAAATTCGCCGATGCAGGGCACTGCTCATTCCCATAGGCTGCAAAGAGATCTTCCTGATGAACCGTGGCTGCAGACCGTTGGACATTGACAATGCTCATGAGCATGATCAAAAGGGATAATGATGGATATTCAGCCTCGGCTTTGAGAGCGACTCGCGAGGCTAAGCTGGCAGCCACACCGATTATGGCTGAGTGCGGCCAAGTGGCCCTCACATAACGGGTCACAGTTTGAAAATCATTTTTCATTGATGAAAGGGATACCTGGTAGTGCAGTCCATCACTCTCGCCGACATGATTGGTATGGTCATAGCGCACGACATGAAATCCATTGCTGGCAAAGTAATAAGCCAAGGTCAAATAATCCCGTTTGGTTTCCCCATACCCCGGGGCAATAACGACGACAGGTCCTTCTGTTGAATTGCCTTCAATAGGTTGGTCATGGTAGGCACTAATCTGCTGCCCATTGCCTTTATTAATGGTGAGACGACTGCTGGACACGCCAGTTTTTTGAAGAATCAGGGACCCATCCTTCGGTTCTTCTTCTTCCTTCTCACGAAAAGAAACACCTGGTATAGAGTCGGAGATTTCGTGGTTATGAATCTTCCTGGACGAATTGAACGAACCCGTTAAAACATGTCCATGTACCATGAGGCTCTCTCCTTGAGGGAGCAGAACTTTCGTACCTGACGAAAAGGAACTAATGGCATCATTCTCTGTGGGGCAGTCTAAAAGAATGTCAGTTGTTCCTTCCCAAGCGGTCTGACCTGGTTTCACCTGTATATTTTTAATCATTCCATGAAGCTTTTTGAAGGGACGATCTTGACCTGAAATGCCATATTTCAATTCAATGATCTGCGAGAGTTCTATGGGAGGGAATCCGGTCAAACGCAATTGCATAGTGTCCCCGTGCCATCCAACAAGATACCCTTCCCAAACCCCTCCCAGACAATGTAAAGAGAAGGGAAGTGGCGAGAGGTCACGGATTCCAGAAGGATCACCAGGAACCAGCTCCTGAGTTACCTGCTTCAATCCAGCAAATTGATTCATTGAAGTTATACCTGCCAACTCTGGTGTCAATGTGCTCATGCGATCCCCCACCGAAAATTAAGTGTTAATACCTACTTTTTAGAGCAAGACGTTCCCTGGATCTCAATAGATCCTGATGCCTGCATCAGCCTGTACGAGAAAAGGGGCGAGAGATGAAACGACTTACATCGTTTCGTTCATTGATACCGGTGTATGGGCCACCATGGAATTGGCATCAATTTTTACTCTCTTGGATAGGACACTAGAGCAACCTGGGTGCCAGAATTTTCGAACAAAATGCTCGGGTCCATTTTCAAGAGAAAATCGCAGAATTTACTAGGAAAATTTTGCCTGAATATTTTTTACCGCAAATCACCGTGCAGGTTTTTTGAAGTCTTATCTGTCGGTCCACTGACGATAAAATCAAAAGAGCGTTGATCTCCTGACAGGCCATTGTTCTTTTTCATTGACACTCCTTCCTCTCCTACCTAAAATTCAAGGAAATTGAGAGGAGGTTCGCATGCCACACGAATCGGCCCCATCCATCCGTAACGTGGTCATTTGTTCCTACCCGGGGGCAGGAAAGACCACCCTTTGTGAAGCACTGGCCTTTTCCACGGGAGTCATCCCGGCCATGGGGTCTATTCCTCAGGGAAATACCATTGGTGATTTTGAACCTGAAGAGGTTCACAGGCACCATTCCATTAGTTCGACCATCTGCCAGTTCGAATGGCAGGGCACAAAAGTCAATCTTATAGATACACCGGGAATGAGCGATTATGCCTTTGAGGTTCAATCCGCTCTCAGGGCGGTGGATGGCGTGGTGCTTGTTGTAGGGGCCAGTACAGGGCTTCGGTCAGAAATCGAACGAGTCTGGGACCTTATTCAGGAACACGAACTTCCCTGTCTCCTGTTTATCAATGAACTGGATAAAGAACGAACGGACTATCGCTCGATTTTGGCAGAGTGTGAAAAAACATTGGGATTCGCCGGAGTTCCAATCACCATTCCCGTTGGAGAAGAATCCACACTGACCGGGGTCATTGATCTCATTTCAAGGAGTGTCATAGCTCCGGCTTCCGGCACGCCCAAAACCCACAACACGGAGATTTCTCCGGAACACCAATCCATGGCGAATGAATTCCGGCGCCGAGCTATGGAACAGGTGGCAGAAACGAATGATCAATTGGTGGAAAAATATCTCTCCCAAGGTGAGATCTCAAATGAAGATTTACACGATGGATTGACGCTCGGCACATTAGAGGGGAAGCTTGTTCCGGTATTATGCGGATCTGCTATTCGCAATATTGGAACCACAACCCTGTTCGATGCGATACAACGATATCTCCCGTCTCCCTCCGATCGTTCCAGTCTCCATCCCAATATTGGCCTGCAACCTCAGACGCATGACGAAGGTCAACGAAAATCTGATCCACAGGATCCATTTTCAGCTTTCGTCTTTAAAACCACCATCGATCCATTTATGGGGCGTTTATCATTTGTGCGAGTGCTGTCAGGGACTCTACATGCAGATTCAGGGTTTTATAATGCCTCCCGGCAAACCAAGGAGAAAGGTGGACATCTTTTTTTCTCCGTGGGCAAGAAGCATCACCAGGTTAATCAGGTCTCCGCCGGAGATATTGTGGCCATCGGTAAATTAAAAGATACTCAAACCGGCGATACCATTTGCGATGAACGACATTCCATTATATTCCCAGGCCTGAAAATAGCGCGGCCGGTCATGTCGTATGCCTTAGAGGTAAAAAGCAAGAATGAAATTGACAAGGTCAGCTTAGGTTTACATAAGTTAGTTGAAGAAGATCCCTCCCTCGAGTTTCTTAGGAATGAAGAGACAAAAGAAATGCTATTAAGTGGAGTGGGGCAGAGCCACATTGATGCCACTTTAGACAAACTGAGACGCAAGTATGGTGTAGAAGTGGACTTGCACATGCCGAAAGTCCCCTATAAGGAGACCATCCATCGACTGGCCCAGGCCCAGGGAAAATACAAAAAACAAACCGGTGGGCATGGACAATATGGAGATTGTTGGCTACAAATTGAGCCCCTTCCCCGAGGGGCCGGATTTGAATTTCACAACAAAATTGTGGGTGGCGTCATACCACGGAATTTCATCCCCGCAGTGGAAAAGGGCGTGATCGAAGCCCTGCAACATGGGATTGTTGCCGGGTTTCCCATCGTGGATATTCGCGTGGCTGTCTATGATGGATCTCATCATCCCGTCGATTCTTCGGAGTTGGCCTTTAAAGTGGCCGGATCAATGGCCCTCAAGCATGCCCTGGAGGCCGCTCAAAGCACGATTCTTGAACCCATTATGTCCGTAGATGTGCTAGTCCCGGATGATTTGGTGGGAACCGTGATTGGAGATCTTAACTCGCGCCGTGGACGCATACAGGGAATGGCGACTAAGGGGCACAATCAAATTGTGAAGGCCTTTGTGCCGCTAGCGGAAATGCTGAAGTATGCTCCCTCTTTGACGTCCATGACGGCTGGAAAGGGTAGTTATGTGATGGAATTTTCAGGTTACGAGGAAGTACCGAAGGATTGCCTTAATCGTATTGTGGAAGAACATAAAAAGGAAAAGGAAGCCGTTTCGTCCCATTAACCCCCTCTTACTTATAGTAGGGGAGGCTTTAAGGCAGCGTTTTAATCACAATGAAAAAGGCTCTTGTTTTTCGAATAATTCGAAGTAGAATGGTCTGACCCGGCTTCACTTTGGCGACTTCCTCGGAAAATTGGGTAACGGTCCGGACCGTTTTCCGATTAACCTCGTTAATCAAATCTCCTTCCTGAATCCCCTCAGAGTTCGCGAGACCGCCTGGGTCAACTTTTGTCACAAGCACGCCAACGGTTTCTTCTAATTCAAATTGCTCAGCGAGTGCAGCTGTAAGCCCCTGGACATCAAGCCCTAAGGTGACCTCTGATTTTTGCAAGGGGAGTGAGGCCAACGTGGATTTTTCCTGCCTTTCCACTATCGGCACCAAGTAGGTCAACTCTTTTCCCTCCCGTAACACCAGAATTTTGGCATTTTCACCAGGTCCAACACGCGCAACAAGTCTCGACAGTTGGTTGGGCGAATCAACCGAACTGTTGTCTACCGACACAATGATATCCCCTGGTTTAATCCCGGCCACATGGGCGGGATCGTGTTCATACACTTCGTTGACGAGAACCCCATGGCCTTCCTTAATCCCAAATTGTTCCGCAAGTTCTTTCGTGAGAGATTGAATCCCGACACCAAGCCACCCACGAACCACTCGCCCCTGGGACACCAGTTGATCAACCACCCGCGAAACCATATCGGCGGGAATGGAAAATCCTATGCCTTGTGCCATATGGATTATGGCGGTATTAATCCCGATCACCTCACCTCGAAGGTTAAAGAGCGGCCCCCCTGAATTCCCTGGATTGATTGCGGCATCCGTTTGAATGAAATTTTCATACCGGGATAAATTGAGTCGTTCCCTTCCAATCCCACTGATCACGCCTAGGGTCACTGTGCGGTCTAACCCCATCGGATTTCCGACAGCCAATACCCATTGCCCCACCTTCAAGGCATTGGAGTCCCCAAAGTGAGCGACTGGAAATTTCCGGTCAGATTCAATTTTGAGGACCGCTATATCGGTTTCTTTATCACGTCCAATCACCCGAGCAATCATGTTGGATTTATCGGATAGCCGGATATCTGCCTCCCTGGCGTCTTCCCCAACTACATGATTGTTGGTTACGATAATGCCATCCTCCCGCACGATAACACCTGAGCCACTCCCTTGAGAAAATGGCGCCCGTCGCTGAAACCCTTGTCCCTGAGCGATTTCACGAATCGGTGTAATATTGACTACCGTAGGGGTCACCCGTTCAGCCAGGCTGGTGATGGCCTGTTCGATATCTCCCAGAAGCTCTAGCCCTCTAAGTTCTTTGGCTGTTTGACTGACTGCGGGTGACGGAGAAATACACAAAAGAAGGCAACATAATGAAAATATTGGTGAAAAATTACCTAAATGCATCCTAAACCTTACATTTTATAGCGTCGGATAATAAATATTATGTTAAATTGAGAAAAGTCTCATTTTACTTTCGGTCCCCTGAATAAGACGGAGAATGTTTTCTTTGTGGCAGAAAAAAATGACGGCAGTCACTCCAACAGCAAAAAAGCAGAAATAGTAGTCGAAAGTCAGGAAATAGGCCAAGAATGGAAACACACTAAAAGCCAGCAGAGCGCCACCTGAGGAATATCCAAATACCAAAACCGCCCCTAACCACACACCAACAAGAAGCCATCCAATCAGCGGATGTATTCCAATAATGGCTCCTAAGGCCGTGGCGACTCCTTTCCCCCCCTTAAATCCTAAAAATAGAGAAAACACATGACCAAGAAGGACCGAAAAGCCTATGATAAGAATCCAGAGCCAAGGAAACCCGAAGAAGCCAGCGATAACGGTCGCAACCGTTCCTTTCCCTAAATCACCAATTAGAGTTAATATTCCTACTTTTTTACCTGATACTCTCAGAACATTGGTAAAACCGATGTTCTGGCTTCCCTGTGTGCGCGGATCATCTGCTCCGAAAATGCGAGAAACAACTAAGCCAAATGGGATAGATCCTAAGAGATAAGCGCTGACAACTCCTAATAAATATATATCCATTCCGAGCGACTTGTGAGCACTCCTACCAATATTGCGGACTAATTTTCTTAAAGATTTGCATGAGATATCGCCAGCCGGAAAATAAAGAGAAAAACAAGGCAATATACAACAGTCCGGTTCCAATAGTAGCCATGGCCCCCTCACTTTGAGCCCAAACCCCTTGAAGAATAAGGCACAGAATCCCCCCGATTTGCCCGATGACTTTGAATTTCCCAAGAGAGTCCGCTGGAACCACAAATCCCTCTTTCGCTGCGACCACCCTGGCTCCGGTCACAATCATTTCGCGTGCAATCATCACAATAGCCAACCACACCGCAACACGCTGGAATTGCACAAGAAGAATTAGTCCGGAGGCCACCAGGAGTTTATCGGCAACCGGGTCCAGCAATTTCCCTAAATTGGTTATCTGACCACTTTTTCTGGCCAAATATCCGTCAAGAAAATCCGTAAAAGCCGCACAAGCAAACACCAGGGCGGCTGCCATGGCCCGGTCAGGACTAGATTCAGAGAACAACCAGACAAAAACAGGAATTAACAGGATGCGCAAGAGAGTAAGAGAATTTGGAAGATTGAGATAGACTTCTCCCATAATTACATCATTTTGTTCAGACTTTTCTTTTACTACTTCAGTTTGATTCATGAAGATTCAAATATTTCTTTGTAAAAACTCATGTAAGAGGAGAGATTTCTCCCTTTCCGGTTACCTGCCAAATGGCTTGAAGTTGTGCTAATAAACCTCGCAACTCACTCAATCTTATCATGTTTGGACCATCGGATAGTGCCTCTTCCGGGCGAGGATGGACTTCCATAAAGAATCCGTCACATCCAGCCGCGGCCGCCGCACGGGCTAATGGCGCCACAAATTCCCGTTGTCCTGAAGAGACCGTCCCCCCTCCTCCAGGCAATTGCACGCTATGGGTTGCATCAAATACCACCGGGTATCCCAGATTTCTCATAACGGGTAATGAGCGCATATCGACGACAAGATTTTGATAGCCAAAGCTAGCCCCCCGCTCAGTTAAGAAAATTTTTCTACTCCCGGCCTCTTGCAATTTATGGACAACATTCGCCATATCCCAAGGGGACAGAAACTGTCCCTTTTTCACGTTGACCACCCGACCGGATTTTGCGGCAGCAACTAACAGATCGGTCTGTCGACATAAAAAAGCGGGAATTTGTAACACATCTACAACCTCAGCAACCCGAGAAACGTCGTGGACTTCGTGAATATCCGTGAGAATGGGGATACCTAACTCACTGCGAATTTTCTTGAGGATTTTCAAGCCTTCCTTTATGCCCAACCCCCTGAATGAAGAAATCGAAGTGCGATTGGCCTTATCATAGGACGCCTTAAAGATGTATGGAATGCCAAGATCTTTGGCAATTTCCGCAATGGCAACAGCGGTCTCAATAACCAATTTTTCGCTTTCGATCACGCAAGGCCCCGCAATTAAAAAATGCGGGAAACTTCCGCCAACGGAGAACGGGCCAATATCGACTTGGGTTGGCTGAGCCATGATAAATCCAGTTCGTTACGTGCCGAATTTTCTTTGAAGCGCGGCGCCAATAAATGCAGAAAAAAGAGGATGAGGAGAACACAGTCGAGACTGAAACTCTGGATGGAATTGCGTACCCACAAACCAGGGATGCCCTTCCAATTCGATGATTTCTACCAGCCTTCCGTCAGGGGATGTCCCGCTAACCGTCAGACCCTTTGAAGTCAAAGCTTCCAGATATTCATTGTTAAATTCATAGCGATGGCGGTGTCGTTCACGAATATCCGATTGCCCATAGGCCGCAAAGCTAAGCGTATTGGGAATCAATCGACAGGGAAACCCTCCCAATCTCATTGTACCGCCCATTTCTTGAATGGATCGTTGTTCGGGAAGGAGGTCGATTACGGGATACGGCGTCTCCGGATTGAATTCCGAACTATTGGCATGCTGAAGTCCGCCGAGACTTCTGGCAATTTCAATCACCGCACATTGCATACCCAAGCAAATGCCAAAGAAGGGAAGATGCCTCTCCCTGGCATACCGGATTGTATCGATTTTTCCTTCAATCCCTCGAAGCCCAAACCCTCCCGGAATTAAGATTCCATCCACATCAGCTAACAAACGTTCGGGGCCGTCCTTTTCAATGTCACCTGATTCCACCCATTGAATATGAACCCCTGTTTCATCGTGTAATCCGCCATGAGTCAAGGCTTCCGAAACACTTTTATAGGATTCTCGAGATTCTACATATTTGCCAACCAGTGCGATCGTGACTTCATGTCGTGGCCGCTTAATCTTCTGGACTAAAATATCCCAATCCCGAAGGTTCGGCGGGCGTGTTTCAAGATGGAGTAAACGGACTATAAGTTCATCCAGGCCTTCTTTTCTCAGGATAATCGGTACTTCATAGATGGAATCCACATCTTTGGCTGTGATGACAGAACCTTTATCCACGTTACAAAACATGGCAATTTTATCTTTCACGCCAGGAGGAAGAAATCGATCGGTCCGACACAACAGGATATTGGGTTGAATGCCGATTTCACGAAGTTTATTGACGGAATGCTGCGTGGGTTTGGTTTTAAGTTCCCCAGCCGTTCCGATATAGGGCACTAAAGTGAGGTGGATATATAGGACGTTTTCCCGACCAACCTCATAGGGCATTTGTCGAATGGCTTCTAAAAAAGGCAGACTTTCAATATCACCGACAGTCCCGCCAATTTCCACGATCACCACATCCACGTCATGGGCCACATTGAGAATCGTCTGCTTTATGGCGTCCGTAATATGGGGGACGACCTGGACCGTCGCTCCAAGATATTCTCCTCTTCGCTCCCTTTGAATCACCGACTCATAAATCCGTCCTGTCGTACAATTATTTTCCCGATGCAACTGAACCGTGGTAAATCGCTCATAATGCCCCAGGTCCAAGTCAGTTTCCGCTCCATCATCGGTGACAAAGACTTCCCCGTGCTGATAGGGATTCATCGTACCCGGGTCGACATTAATGTAGGGGTCCAGCTTCAGAAAGGTGATAGTCATGCCACGGCTTTCCAATAAATGTCCGATAGCCGCAGAAGACAATCCCTTCCCTAGGGACGAGACTACTCCACCTGTCACAAAAAGAAATTTACTCATGATGTTTTCTGGTTAGTTGGATAATGACCCACAGGGCCTCCCTTGGATTTCTCGACTCCACCATATTGTTCTATCTATTTTCAACCCTCTCTCCGGCCCCCAACAGTCTCTCTTTCGGCTTACAGAAGTTCTTGTTTAAAAGACCCTCCGCAGTGATAACATCTTCAGGAATATCTATACGGATGGATTCGTGTTCCGTTTCCCAAACCATTATCGGAAGGCCATGTTCTAAGGCCCGCAATTGTTCTAATTTTTCCGCCTCTTCCAGATATCCCGATGGCAACCCGGCAAATCGAATTAAATCTGATTTCCTGAAAATATATACTCCCAAATGTGTATAGGCGATTTGATTATTCCCAGAAGGTACCCCATCGCGCCAGCACGGTATCGGGCTCCGTGAGAAATACAGGGCCTGCCCATTGATATCGGTTACCACCTTTACGATTGACGGATTGGTTAAATCCTGTGTGCGGTGTAGCTTTCTTTTCAACGTCCCCACCCCTGCTGGAGAAGCCAAAAAAGGAAGAATGAGATCATCCAGCAACCCAGGGTGTTGAGGAATTTCATCAGCTTGTAAGTTCACAATTACGTCATATTTCAATTGGGAAGCCACTTTCGCCACCCGGTCCGTTCCGGTTCGACAGAATTCCTTAACGAGACAGACTTCTCCACCAAAACCCTTAACCCCTTGTTCAATGGATTCCTGATCGGTAATTACCAGGATTTGCCCCACCTGCGAAACCTGTTGAACCGCTTCATAGACATGCTGGATTAAGGGCTTTCCGGCTATGAGGGCAAGGGGTTTCCCCGGAAATCGAGACGATCCGTAACGAGCAGGAATACACAGGCTGACGTGGGAATCAGTTGTGGCCATGGAGTAAAGCCTCTTGAAGTTGCGCCCGCGTCACTGTGGCGGTACCCACCATACCCACGACAATACCTGCCGCCTGATTGGCTAATACCGCAGCTTCAGGAAGTGGGGCTTTTGCACTCAGCGCTAATGCAAGAGTACTGATGACCGTATCCCCTGCGCCGGTGACATCATAGACTTGTCGAGCCACGGCCGGGATTGTCCATGATTGGCCCGTCTTTTCAAAAATACTCATTCCCTCCTCTCCCCTCGTGACAACGACTGCCTGGCATTGTAATTGTTGTTGGAGAGCCAGGCCGATTTGTTCAACCGGAACATCCTGGCTTGTGAGGAATCCTGCTGCCTGTTTGGCTTCGAAATGATTGGGTGTGATAACCGTCACGCCCTGATAATACGCCATATGCTCAACCTTCGGATCCACCACGACCGGAACGCCAAATTGATCAGCCAGAATATGAATGGCCTTCATCAGGTCCACGGTGATCATGCCCTTCGCATAATCGGAAATCACCAGGCAGGAAACTTCAGGAAGACGGGAAGCCACATGTTTTATCATTTTCTTTGTCTGTTGAGACGAAATGTCATGGCGTTGCTCCACATCAAATCGAACAATTTGCTGATTGTGGGCTACTACTCTGGTTTTTTTAATGGTAGGACGACTAGAGTCGACAAACACACCGGAAGTAAAGGGGGACGATCGTCGAATGTCAGCAAGGAATTGTTTCCCAACATGATCCGCACCGACCATGCCACACAATTCAGCCTGTCCACCTAATGTCAGAATATTTTGATACACATTCGCTGCCCCGCCCATTCTGTACGATTCAGAATCCACATGAACAATCGGTACAGGCGCTTCCGGAGAGACACGATGCACCTTGCCCCAGACATAATGATCGAGAATGAGATCTCCGACAACCAGAATGCGAGCACGGGAGAAGCGTTGAATATACTCCTTGAATTTCCGAGCGGAAATCGATGGGACAACGGATAGCGGTTTCATCCTTGAGTCAGCACAAGCCTGAAGTTTGCTTGAATCGAGTGAGTTGGTCCTCACTATTCAATGATCTTCCCGATTCGTTCCCATCGGATCCAATCGGTCCAAGCTCCCTGCCCATTCCATGACCAATATACGAGAAATGCCCTGCCTTTAATTTTATCCATTCGCACAAATCCCCAAAACCGACTGTCCAAACTTTGGTCACGATTATCACCCATCACAAAGTAGGAGTCCGGAGGAACGGTTAAGGGCCCAAGATTATCCCGAGGATTGATACGACCATCAATAATTCCAGGGTCGACCCTCTGCGTAAAACCCTCATCCAACAAAGGCTGTCCATTCACAATCACGTGTTTATTTTGAATATGAATGGTATCACCAGGAAGCCCGATCACCCGTTTAATAAAATCCTTGTTTTCATCCTCGGGGTAACGAAACACGATGATATCTCCACGGGACGGAGGATCAAAATTCATCACGATCGTTGAAGAAAAACACGTCACGGGCGGGAACGAGACCTGAAACTCACAGTCTTTCGGCAACTGAAACCCATAGGCCAGCTTGGAAACGAGGATATGATCCCCAATCATCAAGGTCGGAATCATCGATCCTGATGGGATCTTAAAGGCCTGGACCACAAAGACCCGAATGGTTAGAGCCAGAATAATCGCAATGATCAAGGCTTCGGCATATTCTCGAAAAATGGATTTTTTGGATATCTCCATATCTTGTGAACTTGAGGTAACCGAAGATTCCCCTTGAAGATTTTTTTCGGAAGATTCGGTCATTTTTTGTTGTTGCGGATCTTGTGTAGTCATCAGCGGTTCAGTTTGGATCGGTCTTTAAAATAGCCAGAAAAGCTTCTTGAGGGACTTCGACACGCCCTAATTGTTTCATGCGTTTTTTTCCTTCTTTTTGCTTTTCCCACAATTTGCGTTTTCGGGAAATGTCCCCACCATAACACTTGGCCGTCACATTTTTCTTGAGTGCGCCAATGGTTTCCCTGGCAATAATGCGTTTGCCAATTGTCGCCTGAATGACAATTTCAAACATTTGCTTGGGAATGAGTTCTTTCATTTTTTCGGCTAATTGTCGCCCGCGGCTTTGCACTTTATCCTTATGTGCGATTATGGAGAGCGCATCTACTGTCTCCCCATTCAGCAATAAATCCAATTTCACTAATTCAGACTCGCGATAACCGAGCAATTCATAGTCCAAGGATGCATACCCTTGCGTGCGGGATTTCAGGCGATCATAAAAGTCTAACACAATTTCATTGAGCGGGATCTCATAAATTAACATGGATCGGGTTGGATCCAGATATTGCAGCCCGACTTGAATGCCACGACGTTCCTGGCACAACTGAAGAATATTTCCGATATAGCGCTCAGGCGTAATCATCGTGGCTTTAATATAAGGCTCTTCAATTCGTTCGATCTGTGAAGGATCCGGGAGTTTGGAGGGATTGTCGATTACCAGGGTTTCGCCTTTGGTGGTCGTCACACGATAAACCACCGTCGGGGCAGTACTAATCAGATCGAGTCCATATTCCCGCTCCAAGCGTTCCCGAATAATTTCCATGTGGAGAAGCCCTAAAAACCCACATCGAAACCCAAACCCCAAAGCCAGGGATGTTTCCGGTTCATAGACAAAGGAGGAATCATTCAGCTGCAACTTCTCCAGAGAATCCCGCAGGTCCTCAAACTTGGCATTGTCCGTGGTATATAACCCGCAAAAGACAACCGGTTTGACATCCCGGTATCCGGGCAAGGCCATGCTTGTTGGGCGCTTTGAATCCGTAATGGTATCGCCAATTTTAGTGTCCGATAGTTCTTTCATCCCGGCACAAATGTACCCGACTTCCCCAGGCCCCAGCCGGTTCACCTTGGTTCGTTTCGGTGAAAAGACGCCCACCTCCAGGACTTCAAATTCACGTCCGGAAAACATGAGCTTAATCATCATATTGGGGGTGATTTCTCCATCCATGACTCGAAGAAGCACCACGGCGCCCTGGTAATTGTCGAACCAGGAATCAAAAATCAGGGCTTTTAACGGTTGATCAATTGAACCGACGGGAGGCGGGATAATCTTCACCACTCCTTCAAGCACCTCCTTTACCCCTCGTCCATCTTTGGCACTGACTAAAAATGCCTCTTCACTTGACAACCCCAAGACATCTCGAATTTGGACTTTGACCCCTTCGACATCGGCGCTCGGCAAATCAATTTTATTAATGACAGGAATTATCACTAAATCATTCGAAATCGCCAGGTAGGCATTGGCGATAGTCTGGGCCTCCACGCCCTGGGTGGCATCGATTAACAACAGTGCTCCTTCACAGGCAGCCAGGCTGCGTGATACCTCATAGGCAAAGTCCACATGTCCAGGAGTATCAATGAGGTTAAACTGATATTCCTGTCCATCCGAACTCCGAAATCGTGCTGTGACGGCATGCGCTTTGATCGTAATGCCGCGCTCACGCTCCAGGTCCATGGCATCCAGATATTGCGCACGGGCCTCACGTGGAGATACGGCACCGGTGATCTCCAAAAACCGGTCGGCAAGAGTAGATTTGCCGTGGTCGATATGAGCAATAATTGAAAAATTGCGGATGTGGGTTTGAGGAAAGGCTTTACTCATTCGAAGTGACTGTGATTGTAATGAGACCCTAAAAGGTTGTCAAAATTCAATGGATTCCGCTAGGTTATTTCCTTACAAACGACCATGACTCTCAATACGACCCGCACAGCGTTAGAAAAAGACGATCGTGAGTACGTGTGGCACCCTTTTACCCAAATGCAGGAATGGGAACGCCAGCCTCCTCTCATCATCAGACGCGGAAAAGGTTCGTATATCTATGATATGGAAGGCAACGCCTATCTCGATGCGACAGCATCTATCTGGGTCAATATTCATGGGCATCGACATCCTCGTATTGATGAGGCCATTCGTCATCAACTGACCCAGGTGGCTCATACGACGTTGCTGGGACTTTCCAACCCACCAGCCATTCAATTGGCAAAAGCCCTTATTCGCCTGGCACCTAAAGGGTTACAAAAAGTCTTCTATTCCGACAACGGCTCTACCGCCGTTGAAGTTGCCGCAAAAATGGCTATTCAGTATTGGCAACAATGTCCGAACCCCCAACCACGAAAAACCCGGTTTATCCATCTTGGCATGTCCTATCACGGGGACACGGTGGGTGGAATGAGCCTCAGCGGAGTCGAATTGTTCCGCAGATCTTTTTCTCCACTCCTCTTTGCAAGCCATGACGTGGAGCCCCCTTATTGCTATCGTTGTCCCCTTCAATTGCATTTCCCTCAATGTCGGCTCGCCTGTCTTGATCCGCTTGAAAAACTTCTTTCCACACAGCATCAAGAAATTGCAGGCCTCATTCTTGAGCCCATGGTGCAAGCGGTCGCCGGGATCATTCCTTCGCCTCCAGGGTACTTGAAACGAGTCAGGGAGTTATGCACGCGGTACAAGGTTCTCTTTATTGCCGATGAGGTTGCCACCGGGTTTGGACGAACAGGTCGGATGTTTGCCTGTGAGCATGAAAGCATTTCTCCGGATATCATGGCGATTGCCAAAGGTTTAACGGGAGGCTATCTCCCATTGGCCGCCACACTGACGACAAACGCCATTTATGAAGCGTTTTTGGGAGAAGGGCACGAAAACAAAACATTTTTCCATGGACATAGTTATGCGGGGAACCCCTTGGGATGCGCGGCGGCTCTGGCCAACCTTGCCATCTTTAAGAGTGAACGAACTCTCGCAAAGCTTCAACGACGGATCCCTAAATTTCGCAGAGCTCTTGACTCCCTGACCGAAGACCCGTGGGTTGGGGATATCCGGCAATGTGGCTTTATGGTTGGGATTGAATTGGTTCAACAAAAATCCAAAAAAATGCCATTCCCTGCCTCCGAACGTATTGGCCAGAAAATAGCCATGACCGCGAGAACATTAGGACTGCTGATCCGTCCCATCGGGACCATTATGATTCTCATTCCCCCCCTTTCGGCAAGTGCCAAGGAACTCGATCAAATGGTGTCTATTTTAAAACTGGCCATTTCAGTGGTCCGTGCATCCAGCACATCTTTCCCAAAACCATCACCTCCGGAAGTATTGAATCGTCCCCTAGACTAGATGAGCTCAACCGTCTGACCAATGCGCAATTGACATCGGTCCACGGCCCGTCCTTGCTTCACAAAAATCTCAATATGCCCATTACTATTTATGAGACCTTCCGGGTATCCCAAGGCGCCTTCTTCGTAATGAGTTTTTACTCCCTTGATGACCACCTCTCCAATTTTGAGCCCGGAGAATTCTTTCTTGGTCACTGATCGAAACGTCTCTATGTCGGGCAGGGTCAAATTCGTTATGGCATTGCCAAAATGGTCAATATAGACAATTCGTCCATGTAGGGAATGTCCTTCCATACGTGGGGGATCAAGGGGAAGTTTGACATAATCATGAATGAGGCGCCCGTACGAACCGGGAACCTGCCCCTTCGTCAACCAGGCTGCCGAAGGCGCAAATAAATCCCGTCCATCAAAGGTCGCTCCCAGGGAGTCCAATCGATATTGTTTATTTTCAACCGATCGAACTTGAACTGCGGTTTCCTCTTGAAGTACGTACGTCAGGACCCCATTATCCGGAGCCAGGAAAAAATGCCTGGAAGTTGAGGCCAAAATCGCTCTTCGAGAGCTCCCCACCCCGGGGTCTACGACCACCACATGTACTGTCCCATCTGGGAAATATTGATAGCATGATTTTAAAAAAAATGCCGCTTGTTCAACCCCATGCGCCGGAATTCGATGCGTCAGATCGACGATGCGTATTTGAGAATTAATTCCGAGCATTACGCCCTTCATACTTGGAACAAAATAATCGACATCCCCAAAATCTGTAATCAACGTAACCAGGGATATGGCGGAAGTCATGATTGTAGCTCCTCAAAACAAATGGACTGGATTTGATATTCAATAACTCCTGCGGGTCGATGCACTTCAACAATATCCCCGACTCGATGTCCGATCAGTGCACGCCCAATAGGCGATTGAACCGAAATCGAACCATTTTTGATATCGGCCTCTTCTTGCCCCACCAAGGTATAGCGTTTTTCTTCTTGTGACTCTAAACTTAAAATGGTGACGGTGGCCCCAAACACCACTGTGTCACTCTGGCCTGGCGAAATTTCCACCACTTGAGCAATACTAAGTTTATGCTCAAGCTCAGACATCCGTGTATCAATAAATTGTTGTTGCTCCTTGGCGGCTTTATATTCGGCATTTTCCTTGAGATCACCATGTTCACGAGCTTCGGTGATAGCTTGAATGTTTTTAGGGCGATCTTCCCGCCGCAGCCTGGCCAGTTCTGCTTGCAGTGCCTCATACCCTTTTTTGGTCATAGGAATTTTCATGAAACCTCACTCCCCCTCTCTAAATCATGGAAATCGGATGTCAATCATCCAACATCGCGTCACGTCCACTTAGGCTTACCTGCCTGGCATCGCAGAATGATATTCCTGCAGACAGCGAACCTCCATGGATGTTTTCTTCATCGCCTCTATTCCTGAGATGGCGGCTTGCGCTGCCTGAATGGTCGTAAAATAAGGAATTCCGCCGAAGACGGACGCCCTGCGTATCGGCGCGGAATCATCCTGTGAAGAGGCACCTCCCACCGTATTTACAACTAATGACAGCTCTTTATTTTTGAGTAGATCTTCGATATGGGGCCGAGCCTCATTGATTTTATTCACCGTAACCACGTTGATCCCATGTGTCCGCAAAAAGGCCGCCGTCCCTTTCGTGGCATTCAATGAAAATCCTAGCTGCGACAGTCGCTGTGCAATAGCAAGCGTCGCGGGTTTATCTCCATCTTTCACGCTGAGAAGGGCAGTCCCCGCCAAAGGCAATGGCATTCCCGATGCGGCCTGTGATTTGGCAAACGCCCAACCGAAACTTCGATCAATCCCCATGACTTCGCCGGTCGAACGCATCTCGGGCCCCAACAATACATCGGCGACGCCAAGTTTGGTAAATGGAAAGACGGCCTCTTTAATGGCAATGTGGGGGAAAAGTGGGCACTGCGTAAAGCCTAAGTCTTTCAGGGTTCGCCCTGCCATGACTTTCATCGCATGTTTGGCCAAAGGTACACCGATGGCCTTACTGACAAAAGGGACCGTGCGGGAAGCGCGAGGATTGACCTCCAAGATATACACCGACCCATCCTTGACCGCATATTGAATATTCATCAGACCCACCACGTGTAATTCCTTGGCAAGAAGTATGGTTTGGTGCGTGATGGTCTTCAGAATATCGGCATTAAGAGAATGGGCAGGTAATGAACAAGCCGAATCTCCTGAATGAATGCCTGCCATCTCGACATGTTCCATGATGGCAGCCACCACGACGTCTGTCCCATCTGCGATGGCATCCACATCAACTTCTATGGCGTCTTCAAGGTAATCATCAATTAACAAGGGATGTCTTCCCAAATCCATCTCGTGTCTCTGAAGGTATTCATCTAATGCGTCGGCATCATACACGATTTGCATGGCCCGCCCCCCCAACACATACGATGGGCGGACCATCACTGGATAACCAATGTTGACGGCTATAATATGAGCTTCATGTGAGGACCGTGCGGTACCGTTTTGCGGCTGCAGGAGATTCAATTCCATTAACAAATCACTGAATCGTTTTCGATCTTCCGCACGGTCAATGGCATCAGGTTGTGTCCCCAGAATTCTGACCCCTTCCTGTTCTAAGGGGACGGCAAGCTTGAGAGGTGTTTGTCCACCGAATTGCACCACGACTCCGTCCGGTCGTTCAGTCAGGATAATTCGCAAGACCTCTTCTTTGGTCAACGGTTCAAAATACAAGCGATCGGAAATATCATAATCCGTACTGACGGTTTCCGGATTACAATTGACCATAATCGTTTCAATGCCTTCTTCTTTAAGGGCCATTGCGGCATGCACACAACAATAATCAAATTCAATGCCCTGCCCAATGCGGTTCGGCCCTCCGCCTAAAATCATAATTTTTCTTTTTTGAGTAGGGCGGGATTCACAGGATAACCCCGACGTTGAATAGAGATAGGGCGTATGCGCCTCAAACTCTGCGCCACAGGTATCCACTCTTTTAAACACTGTGCCATAGCCAGATCCCCTGACCTGTCGCCATTGACGAATGGTATCTTCCTCTCTCCCGATGAGTTGACCGAGGCGGTGATCTGAAAATCCAAGACCTTTTGCGTGTTCCAGGAGAGCCACCAGGGAATCTGGGCATCCTTTGCGGGTGTCGTGTGAACGATCAATCCCAACTTCCGCCTTATTTCTACGAACCCATTCCGCCTCAAATTCTACGAGTTCTTCAATCTCATGCAAAAACCAGGGGTCAACACGCGACAGATGATACAGTTCCTCTACCGACATTCCGATTCGGAAGGCATCAGCCAGAAACCAAAGGCGATCAGCGGTCGGGATTCGAACCTGAGATTGAAGACGCTCATACAACGGATGAGCCGAGCCGGCAGAGTCTTTTTTCCCATTCAGGCCATGTAACGACATCAACCCATACCGGTCTGTTTCAAGGGAACGAATAGCCTTCTGCAAAGCTTCTTTGAAGGTTGATCCGAGTGCCATGGCTTCTCCCACGGATTTCATATGGGTTGTCAGCACCCGATCAACACCATCAAATTTCTCAAATGTAAACCGTGGAATTTTCACGACCACATAGTCGATGGTCGGTTCAAAACAGGCTTTTGTCACTTGTGTAATATCGTTAGGAATCTCATCAAGGGTATACCCGACGGCCAACTTCGCAGCGATCTTGGCTATCGGAAACCCGGTTGCCTTTGAGGCCAAAGCGGAACTCCTCGATACGCGAGGATTCATTTCGATAACCATCAATGCTCCGTTGTCCGGATTCAAAGAAAATTGAATATTGGCCCCGCCGGTATCCACACCGATTTCTCGAATGATGCGGATGGCCGCGTCTCGCATATGCTGATACTCTTTATCAGATAAGGTCATGGCAGGGGCCACGGTGATACTGTCCCCGGTATGCACACCCATTGGATCGAAATTTTCGATGGGGCAGACAATGACCACATTGTCTTTAGAGTCCCGCATCACTTCTAATTCATATTCCTTCCATCCCAGAAGCGATTGTTCAAGCAAGGCCTGTCCAACAGGACTGGTCACAAGAGCCCAATCAATATACGTATCAAACTCTTCACGATTATAGGCGATATTGCCCCCTGCTCCTCCCAGAGTGAATGATGGACGGACGATAGCGGGAAATCCTATTGTTTCAAGAAGCCGTAGGGCTTCTTCTCTTGAGCGAAATGATCCGCTTGCCGCCACATTTAATCCAATACGTGTCATCGCCTGTTTGAACAAGCCCCGATCTTCCGCTTTTTGGATCGACTCATAGGAAGCTCCGATAAGTTGGACTCCGTACTTTTCCAGAATACCCCGTTTCACTAATTCCACAGTGATATTCAGAGCAGTCTGACCGCCCATGGTGGGAAGCAGGGCATCAGGGCGCTCTCGCTCTAGAATTGCTTCCACGACTTCGACCGTGATCGGCTCCACATAGGTCCGGTCCGCGAGATCCGGGTCGGTCATAATAGTGGCAGGATTACTGTTAACGAGGATGACTTCAAAGCCCTCCTCCTTCAGAGCCCTGCAGGCTTGCGTTCCAGAATAATCAAACTCACAGCCTTGCCCAATAACAATCGGTCCAGAGCCGATTAATAAAATTCGATGAATGTCGTTTCTTCGTGGCATGATGGGCTCTCAGGATGTTGAAACCGGTCCAGACATCAGTTTTTTAGTAGGAGATTCAGGTGATTCGGGAGGTGATGTCTCGGGATGATAAAATTTTAGTGCTTGGGGAATCCAGGCTTCAATTTGATTAATTCGGGTCACATCCGAAGGATGAGTGGACAGAAATTCTGGAATCGCATTTTGACTGCGAAAACAAAATTTTCCTATCATTTTTCTCGGACATCCACTCATACGTTCCCAAAACGGCACCGCTTCCCTCGGATCGTAGCCGGCCTTGGCCATCAATTGCAGCCCGATAAAATCAGCTTCGGTTTCCTGGTCACGGGAATTGGGAAGGGCCACCCCTACTCCATAGGCGCTCATGGCCCCAATAGCCAAGCCAGGGTCGACGCCACCGGCGGCGGCTCCAGCCAAAGCACCAAGTTGACCAATTTGTTCCAAAATTCCGCGACTGTATCGCTCGGCTCCATGCCGTTGCAACGCATGGGCAACTTCATGTGCCATGACCGTTGCCAACCCGCCTTCTGTTTTTGTGTATTTTAAAATGCCGGTAAACACCGCCACTTTGCCACCAGGCAATGCAAAGGCATTCACTTGATCATCATCCTGAATGACGGCGAATTCCCAGACATATTCAGGTTTTTGGGCTGCCTTGGCAATGCGTTGCCCCACACGATTCACCATTAACGCGACTTCCGGATCCCTACTTAAGGGTGCCGACTTTAAAACCTCGCGAAATGCCGCAAGTCCCAGGGCAATTTCCTTTTCTTCCGAAATATAAATTAATTGATCTCTAGCCGTCCCCGGAGCCTTTTGACATGCTGAACTTAGCAATAGAATGGCACATACCGCACCGGCCAAGAGCCATTGGAATGCCTTTGCAGAACCTGGTGAATCGTTGGTCATGGGAACAACATTTTTACATCAGAACAATATCGATTTTACGGCATCCACATATACAGCATTTGTGGTGTCCCTCCGGTCAATACGTTGAAGAGAGAATGCGAATCCACCTGTGGAAACCCGATAGACCCGATCTGAGGAGGATCAAACCGTGAGTAGATATTGTGATGAGTTCCCCCTCCCCTGGTGTACGTGACGACTTTGGCCTGTTCCAAATTGGCCTCCTTTTTGGCCAAATCAATCGCCTCATCCAAATATCCAATGCTATCCACAAGACCCTTGGATTTGGCAATATCAGCCGTAAAAATCCGTCCGTCAGCTACCGTGCGAATCTGCTCCATGCTTAATCCGGGTCTCCCCTCTTTTACCACCGAAAGGAATTGCTCAAACAAATGATCAATGGTCCCTTGAAAAATAGCCCGCTCTTCATCATCCATTGGCCGGAATGGAGAACCCATAGATTTTTTAGGACCCGACACAATCGCCGCCGGTTGGACCCCGACTTTTTCCAACAATCCTTCTGCATTCATGGTCACCATAATGACCCCGATACTTCCGGTAATGGTTGAGGGATGTGCAAGAATATGGTCGGCGGCCGTCGCAATGTAATATCCGCCGGAAGTGCCCAAATCCATAATGGCCGCAATAATGGGGACGGCGCGTTTTTTCTTAAAGACCTTCAGCTCATGATATACCAAATCTGAGGCCGTGACTGATCCTCCTGGAGTATTAATTCGAAGGAGGATAGCTTTGACATGTTCATCCTCTTCGGCTTTGGTCAATTCCTCTTTGATCCGTGCCGGCAGACTGGGTTCCTCCAAGATACCCGATGCTTTGCCTGTCGTCAGCATGCCCGAGATATCAATCAACAACACCTTATCCTTTCCTTCACCAGAAATGATGGCTTCCTGGAGTTTTCCTCCTCCCGGGAAAAGATCAATATGGATGCACCCGCTGACCATAAAAAGAAAAAGAATCAGATAACACCGAGTCATCAACATTATCCACGGCCTTTCATCATTCCCAGAAATTGTCGGAATACATACGAAGAATCATGCGGGCCCGGGGAGGCTTCCGGGTGATACTGAATAGAAAGAATGGGACTCTCTAAGCCCGCCATCCCTTCACAACACCCATCATTCACACTCCGATGCGTAATTTCCATTCGTCCAACACAGGAGTCAAACTGTTGAGACGTCAATGTCGGACACGCGCCTTCCTTGTGAGGAAGGCCAACAGCAAAATTATGGTTTTGCGAGGTAATTTCAATTTTTCGGGTGCGAAGATCCATGACTGGATGATTGGCTCCATGATGCCCAAAGGTTAGCTTATGAGTGTGCAATCCCAGGGATAATCCCAATATCTGATGCCCCAAACAAATTCCCAACAGTGGTTTCCAACCCAATAGCTGCTTGACGGTTTCTACCGCATAGGGCACCCCTTCGGGATCTCCCGGGCCATTGGATAACACAATTCCATCCGGATTAAGGCGACGGACTTCTTCCGCGGTCGTGGAAGCAGGCACAACCCGAACCTGACATCCCAGATCCACAAGACTTCGTAAAATATTCTGTTTCACACCAAAATCCATGACTACCAGTTTCAAAGGGGGCTGAGCGGTGTTTTGAGTGAAAATGGATGGGTCACCACTAGCCGGGTCCATAACAACGGATCTCTCAGTCCATTCATAGGCGTCCGGACAGGTGACCTCCTTCACCAAGTCCCGTCCAACCAGGGAAGGCACGGCCTTCGCCTTTTTTCGCAGGGCATTGTTATCAAAATCTCCATGAGAAATGATTCCCATTTGTGAGCCGTGATCACGGACATGACAGGTCAGTGCTCGCGTGTCTATCCCTTGAATGGCCACAATACGATGCTCAATTAAATAATCTTCAAAAGATTTCCGGCTACGCCAATTACTCCGGTACTTGGCCGCTTCACGGACAATAAATCCTTCCGCCCACACCCGATGCGACTCATCGTCTTCCGGGGTCACCCCATAATTCCCTATTTGGGTTGAGGTCATCAGCACGATCTGCCCTTTATAGGAAGGGTCGGTCAAAATTTCTTGATAGCCCGTCATGGCCGTATTAAATACCACTTCTCCTACGGTTTCGCCTTCGAACCCGAGTGCCTGTCCCTGAAAGATGGTTCCATCGGCTAACGCCAGAACTGCGGGCTTCATGGTCTTTCCTTTTTCATCTTCGTATTTCCGTTGTACCGATCAAGAGTAATTATGAGCGAAAAGCTATGGAGTGGTAAAAGAGAGCTTTCCGTACTTTGACAATAAGCAGCGAAGCCGCGAGACCAAAATTCACCAAGTGGCAGGCACGTACAACCATATGAAGACGAAAAAATTTTGCGTAGGCGGTATCTTTGTCTTCTTTTGAGACCGCCTCAAAGGCCTCTTCCTGTAACGTAATGGCTTGGGGACTCAGAACCACCAGTATACTGAACGTCATAAGGGCCATTCCGGCCAGAAGCCACCATTCCACGGAAGACACGGCAAACATCTCGGAGGGGTTATGGCCAAAAGCCCGGGAGCGAATCACGGCCACCACACTCAATAAAATCAAAATCCAGACATTCATTAAGCCAAACCCATCAAACACTCTCCGTAAAAAACGGCCAGCCGGTTCCATCCCGAAGGAATTAAAAACGGCAGGAATCACCAACGCAATAATGACGACTAACCCGCCCACCCATAGGATTAAGGCACACAGTTCAAAAAGAAACCCCACCACCCCCCAGTTAATCCGCTTCATACTTTTGAATTATCGGGCATCATAGACCATCCTGCCATCAACCAAGGTCATCTTCACTTTTCCCTTCACTGTCCAACCCCCAAATGGCGTATTCTGACTTTTTGAGAAAAATTTAGTGGGATCCACCACCCACTCTTCATGAGGATCAAACACCACGATATCGGCATGTGACCCTGGCTGGAGGCTTCCAACAGGAAGGTGAAAAAGCCGGGCAGGAGATTTGGTCAATTTATCAAGCGCCTGTTCAAGGGACAAGACCCCCTCATCCACCAGACGGAGGGTTAAGGGGAGAGCGGTCTCAAACCCTACAATTCCAAACGGAGCCGTATCAAATTCCAATTGTTTTTCTTGGAGGGCATGGGGAGCATGGTCGGTGGCAATGGCATCAATAGTACCATCAACCAAGCCCTGCTTGAGGGCTTGAACGTCTTCATCCGTCCGCAGTGGTGGATTCATTTTGGCATTGGAATTATAACAGCGGACGGCTTCTTCAGTTATGGAAAAGTGATGAGGACAGACTTCTGCGCTCACCGGCAACCCTTGCCCTTTGGCATGACGGACCAGTTCCACCGAACGGGCGGTGCTCAAATGGGCCAGATGCACATGAACCCCGGTAAGATCGGCCAGAGCCAGGTTTCGAGCCACCATCACCTCCTCTGAGGCATCGGGGATCCCTGGCATCCCGAGTTCAGTCGATACCATACCCTCGTTCATACATCCGCCATCGGTTAAATGCAGGTCTTCGCAATGGTCCACAACAGGAATTCCAAAAGCCTTGGCATACTCCAGCGCCCTTCGCATGACCAAACTATTCATCACGGGGCGCCCATCATCCGAAATGGCCACACATCCGGCGTCCACCAATTCACCAATATCGGCAAGTTCTTCTCCTTCGGATTTTTTGGTGATGGCCCCGATCGGGAACACTCTGGCCTTGCCGGCTTCTTGCCCTTGGGCCAGCATAAATTTGGTGATGGCAGCGTTATCATTCACGGGCTGGGTATTCGGCATACAACAAATGGTCGTAAATCCTCCTGCCACGGCCGAGGCCGCGCCGGTCGCGATGGTTTCTTTGTATTCAAACCCGGGTTCCCGTAAGTGGCAATGCAGATCGACAAGGCCAGGCGCCACAATCCAGCCATGGGCCTCAAGAATTGTAACTGATGAATCCTGAGAAAGGGGGTTCGTCAGTGGAAAACCGACTTCAAGAATGTTTCCATCTTGAATAAGCACATCGGCTCGTCCATTCACGTGGCCGGGGTCAATCACGATTCCACCTTGAATACAGAGCAGGTGAGAAGAGGTGGGAGACTGTCCTGTCTTTTTGGTCATGTTGTCCGATTATTCGTTAAGGGTTGAACGTTCACTAGATCCTGATAATAAATACATCAGGGCCATTCGCACAGAGACGCCATTCGTCACTTGATCCAGAATCACCGCGACATTGCTATCCGCGACCGACGGCGAAATTTCCACGCCCCGGTTTAGCGGACCGGGATGCATCACAATAGCATCCGGTTTGGCGAGCTTGAGTCTTTCCGTCGTTAAACAAAACAGTTTGGCATATTCTCGAAGACTGGGAAGTAACGCCCGCCCTAAGCGTTCACGTTGCAATCGCAGCATGATGATTACATCCGTTCCAATCAATGCCTCATCAAGATCGTGGAACACCTCCACACCGAAATGTTCAAGACCGAAGGGAATCATGGTTGGTGGAGCCACGACTCTCACCTCTGCTCCGAGTTTGGTCAAAGCCAGAATATTCGAGCGCGCCACGCGGCTATGTGCAATATCGCCGACAATCACCACCACTAAACCCGAGACGCGTCCTTTTTTCTCTTTTATGGTAAAGACATCCAGGAGGGCCTGAGTGGGATGTTCATGCCACCCATCTCCCGCATTGATCACCGATGACCTGACCGAACGCGCAAGGTTTTCTGCGGCACCAGGTGATGGATGACGCAGCACAATGATATCTGCCTGCATGGCTTCAATATTTCTGGCAGTATCGACTAAGGTTTCTCCTTTCACCATACTGCTGGTCGAAGGCGAAAAATTAATGACATCGGCACTCAATCGTTTAGCAGCCAATTCAAAAGACGTTCGAGTACGAGTACTGGGCTCAAAAAATAAATTCACCACCGTTTTCCCTCGCAGAGCCGGAACTTTTTTGATGTCCCTCCCTCCGACTTCTTTCAGGGATTCGGCTGTCGTTAAAATCAATTGAATTTGGTCAGCTGATAAGGCCGCAATGGTCAATAAATCTTTGCGTTCTAGACCCATAATGACTTCATGGTGTTAATATGGAGACTCGATCGTCCTGCCCTAATTCCTCAAAAAAGACCTGGACGTTTTCTTCCCGGGCAGTCGGGATGCTTTTCCCGACATAATTAGCACGAATGGGAAGCTGCCGATGTCCACGGTCGACAAGAACAGCCAGTTGAATTTCGGCAGGGCGCCCTAAATCCATTAACCCATCCAAGGCCGCACGAATGGTTCGTCCGGTAAAGAGTACGTCATCGACCAGCACGATTTTCACATCGGATATATGAAACGGAATGGTCGTTTTTCGTATTTCCGGCTGATCTTTTCTGATGGAGAGATCATCCCGGTACAATGTGATATCCAACTCTCCAAGAGGCACGTCCCGTTTTTCAATCTGCTGAATTCTGAGGGCAATCCTTTTGGCGAGAAACACCCCGCCCGTGCGTATCCCCACCAACGCTAACCCTTCAATGCCTTTATTCCGCTCAAGAATCTCATGACTAATGCGGGTTAAGGTCCTGGCCATTTCCTGACCATCCATTAGCAGTCGTTCGTGTGGTCGAGGAGAAGTGTTCATGTCATCGCGCCCCATGAAAACAAAAAAAACCCTTCTCAGAACGACATGAGAAGGGCGCACATGAAATGGCCAATTGAGTGGCCGTCATCGGTTGACTCTCCTTACCCACCTCGCCGGATGGGTTTTAAAGGTTTCCCCATACTATTCGCACAACGATCGGCTGTCAAGATCGTGAAGAGGCAGGTTCAATAAAGAACCCCGCCGCAAGCAACGGGGTATTAGAAGAGTGCTAATTGATGATTTGTGTATAACTTCTGGTATGCCTCCCCTTGTTGCTTGACATACTTTCCTATCATCGTTTCATGGCCATGCTTCCCCACGGTGCTGGCGTAATACCCGTCAGTCCACAATTCTCCACCCCATAATTGCTCCTTCACCTGAGGGACACGACGGAAAATCTCTTTGGCAGACAGACTCTTGATGAGAGTCACCACCTTCGTCGCACTGTACCCCGACACCGCTTGGACCAGAAAATGGACATGATTCTTATCCGTGCCAATCTCCAGAAATTTCAACTGATAGCGTTGCTCGATCTCGAGACATACATCTTTCAATACTTTATCGACGGTCGCATCAAAGATCGCCCGACGATACTTGGCAGGAAAAACCAAGTGATACAGTAAGACCGTAACATTATGACTCTTATGAATGTACTCGCTCACGCGAGTAGTTTACGCCGCAAGCAGCGGGGAATATACCCGCAAGGGATTCAACGGGACCAACCAACATTTGCGATTTTACGGCAGGGCCCCTTGAAATTAATACCGAACAGGATTTTGAATAATCCAGACCGTCAATTCAGGATTTACCCATCCATTGGGAAGTATCGTTTGGTGAATCCGGAAGGGAGGCAAAGAATCGCCTGCGGCAGAATGGAGAATTTGAAGGCCTAGCTTCTGGAGATTCTCTTTCAGAACGGAAGGCCCGGCCACACAACCGACACTCCCCTCAGCAAGATAGGTCCGTAAAAATTTTACCCAACAGTCGAGCATATTGGAATTTGAATAATCTGAAAAGGGAATCCAGAGATAAATCCAATCATACCTTGTCGGCAATGTTTTCAACATGAGCCGCTCAAAGGGGAAAAATTGAAAATTTGAAAACCATGACAACCGGTCCATCCTAGAAAGCCTATTCCAAATAGATTGGGCATGTTTTTGAGCAAATTGTGGCCAGATGTACCAAATGGTATAAATTTGAGTTTCCTGGAACTGGAGGCATGAACCCAATCCCGCTTCGCAATGGGAAAGCAAGACGCGTTTGGCGTGAGATCGTAAGTGAAAGAGATCCTGGTTTTCTTCAAAAAGATCATCCCAAAAATCCAAAACGAAAGGTTGACTTTCCTTTTCCCCGATCATTTCAGATTTATCAGGATACAGTAAAACCGAAGAGAAGGCTTCCTGGGGAGTCAGCAGAGGGGGTTTTATGGGAAAACCGTCCCGCCAAGTGCAGGCGAGCGGTTTCCAGGAAACCGAATGGTTCGGTTTGGACAGCTGCCAGGATGGTCGAATGGTCAATTCCTTTTGCTCAGGGCCATCAAATAACCACAGGCCGTCCGCCGTAACTCCCGTTCCCCGATTGTCCGACACCGGTAGACCTGACTCGGGTATTCGGTTAAACGATAGGCCGGAAGGATCATCCCACCATGTGACTTTTTGAATCATCTGGTTTCTGACCGTCACGCAAACATGCTGTTCTTCATCCATATAGCGAACGGGGAAACCGGAAGCGGGAAGCCAGTGAACTTCATGCGATCGTTCAATATCCAAAAATACTTCCAGCGGGGATTGCCTGGTAGAAACGGAAGGGGTAAAAAACAGGCTGAAGAGCCGGAACGCCGCCTCGGAGGGATATGCCGGAATACCACGGTATTGCAGGGCACGGCCCCCATTACTATTTTGATCGTCGTAGAGACCTCGGATGAATTCAAAGGTCGCACTACCGGTTCCCGGCAAAAGGGATAAAAACAATTCTACCACTGGGAGATAGTCAATCCGACTCCACTCCATCCGACTCATACATGACATGAACCTGGCGTCTTCAAAAGATCCATTGGGTAACACATAAAAAGCGTCTTTAACCTGGTGAATCGTGGCGTGCCCGTTACCATGAAGGACGACATCCTCATCCCGATAGAAAAATCGGACCATTGCCAAGTCGGAATGCAAGGACCGGGCTGCCATCTGACGCAGGTCATCCTGGGTGATCTGTTCCCAGCCTGGCCGCCGAGATAAATCTAGGGAAATGGTATTGACCAACCCTTCTGGTTTAATCCCGACCCATTGACCCCAATCCAATCGAAGACGGGCAGAGACAAGGGATAGCGCCCCCGTTGGCTTTTGCTCCCACAAACATTCATGGAGAGGATTTCCCTCTGGATCTGCCAAAAGAATCCGTTGCCCATGCTTGCCATACAACACACAATGACCAGTGGGCTGTTCGAAGATCCGCCCACCCGCGGACTCCCATTCCTGTCTATAGACCTGATTGGCAGGAAAACGTAAGGCTTGGGGATGGTTCAATACGCATTGAATGTTCATGGTGAGGCATGGAAAAGCTTAGAAGGCAGATTGCCTCTGAAAACAAAAACCGGAGACGGGACTGGTGTGAGAAACAAATGGAGGGAACACTGCATCGAACCGATCGGGGCCTTACTCCCGGACTTGACCGGAACCGTATACAACATATTTCGAACAGGTTAAATCTTCTAACCCCATGGGACCACGAGCATGGATCCGGGTTGTGCTAATCCCAATTTCGGCACCCAACCCAAACTCGTAGCCGTCGTTCAAGCGGGTCGAGGCATTGACCATCACGGTACTGGAATCCACCTCTCGCAAAAATCGCAGAGCCCGATCATAGTCATTGGTCAAAATAGAGTCCGTATGACGGGAACCGTATTGGTGAATATGGTCCATGGCGCTCTCCATATCCTTCACCACTTTGATCGCCACAATGAGCGATAAAAATTCTTTACCGAAATCGTCTTCTTGGGCAGGTTTGGCCTGAGAAAGGATCTGGCAGGTTTTCAAACATCCCCGCATTTCCACTCCTGCCTCAATAAATTCTTCGGCTAAGGGCGGCAAGAATTTTTTGGCTACTTTCTCATGCACCAGAAGAGTTTCCATGCTGTTACAGGTCGAGCAACGCTGAGCTTTCGCGTTGAAACTGATTCGTTGGGCCATGGCCAGATCCACATCTGAATCCACATAAATATGGCATACGCCTTTGTCGTGCTTGATCACCGGGATGGTCGCGTGCTGAGTGACCGTGTCCATCAGCGCCTCGCCACCACGAGGAATGATGAGATCAACAAACCGGTGACTTTTGAGCAGAGCAAGAACGACCTCGCGGTCAGTCTTGCCGATAAAGGTAATTGCTCCTTCGGGAATTCCAGCCTTTTGGGCCGCCTCCCCAAGAATCGTCGCAAGAGCCAAATTGGAATGGTGTGCCTCGGACCCCCCTCGCAGCACACACACATTGCCGGATTTGAGACAGAGGGCTGCCGCATCAGCGGTCACATTGGGGCGGGATTCATAAATGATTCCGATCACCCCAATCGGCACACGCACTCGACCGACTCTCATTCCATTGGGTCGTTGCCAGAACCCCATCGATTCGCCAACTGGATCCCGTAACTGGGCAATCTCGCGAATGTGCGCCGCCATATCGGCAATTCTGGCTGGAGTTAAGCGAAGTCGATCAGCCATAGCCGTCCGTGAGGGATTCCCTTCGAATGCTGAAAGATCTTCTTCATTGGCCTTAAGGATCGCTTCTTCTCCAGCCTCCAGCCCATCAGCCATAGCCATTAACGCGGCATTCTTTTTCATGGCATTCAAAGCACTCAATGGGCGGGCAGCCTGTTTGGCTCGTTGAAGCAAGGGTTTCAGGTATTCCTCAGGGGAAAGCTCTTCCTCTTCTCCTGAAACTTCAAGTTCATCCTGAGATTTATTGGTTTGCATAGCCTTATGTTTTCCTGAGGTAAATATATTTCATGGACGGAATAGTGTTGAGAATACCTGGCAGTCACAAAAACCGTCAAGGAAGCGAGGATTGGACTGAGCGGACAATGACTTCCTGCTGTAAAAAATGCGCAGGACCCGATCGAGCATGTATCACATTAAGGAAGGGGTAACTCTGTTCAAAAAAGCACAGGAGTGGAGTTGATCCATAGGTTCCTCCTATCGCATACAGTGAGGCATACATCCTACATATAACCATCCGTCTTAAACGGTTTGTTTTGACTCGGTCATACGTGCAACTCATAACGCATCTCACCCCTTTTGAAACTAACTACCACGGTTGCCATCAAATTTTGTCTCACTCCTGGCGAGTAAAACTGGATCATTTTTTTTCGAATCGGTTCGCAAACCATTCATAAAGAGTCGAAACCTTCTGAATCCGAGCATTTAGGTATACGAAAAGGGTTTCTGAAAAACCTGCCTGGGGCGAAAGCACAATTAAGGATAGGAGCGCCTTCATAAACCCCCAAGCAAAAAGCGGTTCCGACCACTATAGCCTTCATTTTATGGTAGAATAGTTGGTGCATCGAAGAGATTGGGAGTTCCATTATGGAAAAAGAAAAAATACCTAAACTTTCGTTTCTAGCAATCACATTCGTTTTATTTACTTCATGGCTTACCCTCTTTCCAGTGGAAGATTTAACGGTTAAGGCAGCCCTGAATTCCGAAGAAGAATTGACCGCTAGTGACCAGGTTCCAGTGGACAATTCGACTAGCAAAAGGTCCATTAACTTGCGAAAGACGCAAGGTTGGGAGAAAAGGTTATTGGGGAAAACATTTTCTCAGAACCATTTCCAAAAGAAACAATCGCAAGAAAGCTCTCTGTTTCACCTGAAATCACCAGGGAAACTGCCAGGCATCGAATTCGGAATCGAAATGCATAGCATTCAGGCTTTTCAATCGGTCGTTCCTTCAGAGAATTTACCAAAAGCCCTGGACCTCAAGCGGGAACAACCTCTTCTTTTTCCTCCCTCAATCAATGCCCCGGATTACGATGGAGGATTTCTCCGGTTCACCTGGTAACAAAAATCGCGTCACACCTCACAAACATAAGGGCACCTCTAAAAACTCTTGGTTTTGTCCCAGCTCCTTGCTCTCGCTTGGAGTGCCAGTTTCCGAAAGTCCTGGCCATGAGGATGAGTGGAGTACTCAGCGGGTCCTTGAGGGATTCACTTTGCCTGATTCTCCTTCATCTTAAGCCACCTGAGTCTTTCGGGGAACAGTGAGGAGGAGAAACCGGTGGAAATTATAGGTGAGATTCTTCATCCCAATCTTGAGCCGAGCCCGCACGAGCCCAACCGTTCGAATCCATTTGCCACTCATCGCGGTGACCTGATGGCCGAAGACATGCTCGACACGCGCGCGAATGCGTGAGCGGCACCGGTTGTGGGACTTCTGTTGCGCGGTCAGGGGTTTGTGGCGATACCCTTTCCGGTGAATCGTGGAGCGCAGCCCGGTGGCTTTGAGGTGGGCGTCGATCTCGGTGGATCGGTAGGCCGAGTCGGCCCAGACATCCCGTCCGGCCTCCGGGGGCATCAGCACCTCTTCCAAAACCTGACTGTCATGCACTGCTGCATCGGTGACGGTATACTGCCGAATCAGCTTATGCGTCTTATCCACGTTCACATGGTTCTTGTAGCCATAATGATTCTCACCATGCTTCACGGTCCAACGGGCTTCTGTGTCTTTCTGCCGTCGTTTGGCGGGTTGACCGTCCCACTCCGGCGGACACTCCCCGGCTTGGATCGTCGCGTTTTCGTCGCGCGAGTTCCGTTGCTTGGGCACCGGGACCAGTGACGCATCAATCAGTTGGCCTCCACGGGGTTGTAAGCCCTGCTCGGCCAGATAGGCTGCAAATTGTGCAAAGAGGCTCTCCACGACCTGGGCTTGGGCGAGGGTTTCGCGAAACAACCAGATGGTCTTGGCATCGGGGATACGTTGATCCAAATCGAGGCCCAAGAACCGCATGAAGGACAGGCGATCGCGAATCTGATATTCGGTTTGCTCATCAGACAAATTATAAAGGGCTTGCAGGACGAGGATTTTGAACATCAGCACGGCATCAAAGGGGGGTCGACTGCCTTGCTTGCGCTTGGAGCCGCGGAGAACTTTTTCCAAGGCCGGCCGAAACTCCACCAAGGCACATGGGAGGCAAGCGATTCTAAGGGATCCCCGTGATGACTCAGGGCGTCGTAGCGGGTGGCGAGATCAAAAAAACTGAGTTGGCTGGGTGGCGACATGAGCAATCCTCCGTGGGTTGGAAGTATCGCAAATGATGCTCAGATTGTCAGGGGTTTTTAGAGATGCCCATAAGACTTTGAGCCCTCGCCACCGAGGGCGTAATGTTTAAAAAACTTTTCCAATTCCAAATCCTCAAAACAGGAAAAAGTTTATATAATTAATTGGAAAATGAAGAAGCCTTTATGTTATAAAATTAGGTCGAAGTCAATGGTTCTAGGAGTGTGCCGAGGTAGCTCAGTTGGTAGAGCACAGCCCTGAAAAGGCTGGTGTCCGCAGTTCGATTCTGCGCCTCGGCACCACGAAAACAAAAACTTCACATGTCCTTCTTCCCCACCAGCATGAAGCATTTGAACCTTCTGACAATCAGGCCTCTTCGCACTGTTGTTGAATTGATATTGATTCTTGTCGTCTTTTTTGTATTACTAGGTGGTCCTCAATCTATTTTTGCCACTGAAGGTGATGGTGTAGAATTGGCTCAAGTCTCTTCTCAACCATCCCCTCCCCCAAAAACCAGAACCGTTGTTGCGGACCTCCTAATGGTCGATGGCGGGTTTTATGTGGTGCGCGGGGAACGTGGAGAAATTCGTATCGAAGTCACTCCGGAAACTCAACTGGCGGAGTCATTCACCTTTGGCGATCGTATCAAAGCAGTGCTTTTACCAGACGACAAGGCCATTACCATCACAAGAGCACAACCAGGGGAACCGATAGGGACAACAAGCAAATCTCCCGTCACCCCGGCTCCTCCATCCACTCCATCTCCAGGTGCTAAATCGAAACCATCAACTCCCCCGACAAAAGTATCGCCGAATGTGCGGATTATCGTTGCTGACATCTTAATGGTTGATAGAAATTTTTATATCATCAGAAGCGACTATGGAGAAATTCGAATTGAAGTCACACCCCAGACCAAGTTATCCGAATCCTTCAAGTTTGGGGATCGGATCAAAGCACGGGTCAATCCACAAGATAAAGCATTATCAATTGTTCGCGCGAGTCCAGATGATTCTCCTGGGATTCGCTTGGAGGAAGGCCCTTTGGCCTCGACTCCGACAGCGCCTCCGGTTGGAATTGCCCCCGAAACAGAACCCACACCTCCTAAAAATGACCCAGCAACGACTGCTCCAAAGGTGGCCCCAAAAGTTCGTACGATTGTGGCCGAGATCCTAATGATTGATGGAAATCTTTATGTTGTCAGGGGGGATCGAGGAGAAATTCGTATCGAGGTTACTGCTGAAACAGACCTCTCTGAATCCTTCGAATTTGGGGATAGGATTAAGGCCAAAATTTTGCCAAATGATACCGCACTATCCATTGAACGTGCCCGGCCAGATGAACCACTTGGGGCCCAGACGCCCTAGAGCCCAGATTTTCTTTTCCCCGAATAATCCACCGTTTCATTTTTCAAGATCTCGAAATCTAGGGTTTTTTGTTCTTACAAAACCGATTACGCCGAATGGCTTCACTTATGAATCTCTGGATGGGCGAACCAACTGGGGAAAAGTGAATTGAAAAAAACTAAAACGAGGGGAAGAGACCAATGAAGAAGGCCACAGGAGTAAGGCCAAATATCAAACGTTGAATATAAAAAAAGTTAAATATCCACTTGCGAGCTTTTTGCCTCTCGTTTCACAACCTGTTGAAGGATGTTCCGATAGGCTCGAATCCGCTTGACATATCTTACAGGCTCCCATCCACGGGCATAACGATGAGGCAGGTCCTGATAATATTCCTTGTGAGCTAAGAGGGGAAGAATGCTTTTAATGTCTTCCCACTGATTGGAGTTTTTACCTAAACGCTCAGCAAGCAATCGAGCATCGTTAATATGTCCCATACCGACATTGTAGGCCGCAAGAGCAATAAACATGCGATCCGGCATGCGAATGTGGTCAGGAACCCGCTTTTGTAAATAGGACAGATAGCGAGCCCCACCGGCAATGCTTTTTGACGGGTCAAGCCGGTTTTTGATTCCCAGATCCGAGGCCGTGGAACGTGTGAGCATCATAATTCCTCGAACCCCTGTGGGGCTGACGGCCTTGTTATTCCATTGCGACTCCTGATAGGCCATGGCGGCCAACAACATCCATGAAATACCTGATTTTTTTTCAGCTTCCTGAAATTCTTCACGGTAAGAAGGCAGCCTAGTCTCAATATGTCGCAAAAAGGTCTTTACCTCATACGCGGGCAGGTTTGTTCCTAATTGCGCAGTCCGCTCCTGATGGGAGAGGTAATTTCGATCGTGATGGGGAAGCTCCCAAAGGACCAACAGTACTCCCAATAAGGCCATGACCAGACCGATTTGTTTACCGACCTTTTTAATTGTTCTCATGACCATCATCATTCCTTCCGCATCTATAACGAATCGTCATACTAAACAATTGTACTGGGTGTATTTATGGAAGAAGATTCACGTCGGATTACGGGATAAGATTATGGTGGCATAAAGAGGGGAATTAGGCAAGGAGAATTTCCCCGATATCCCTTATAGAAAAAACAATACCTTCCGGTTTTCTGTTGTCGAATCAATATCTTAAATATTGACGACATTATCATTTAAATAAGAAATTTGATCATGTAACGAATAGGATCATACCCTTTCTTCACCAATCTTTCTTTTCGGATAATCCAATCAGAATATTTAGAGACTCCTAATCCCATCGAACGGCCTCTACCTTATGACTTGTTAAAGACACTAGCGTCACAAGAAAAATACTTAATTTGCTTCAAGGGGATGATGGTGACTTCTTGGGGAGTATCGACTTCAAGAATTTCCATATCATCGCTGATAGTATGGCGAATAGCGTCCTTGAATTCTAATTCTTTATTATCAACAAAGGTAACCTTGACCCAATACTGCACCGTATACTCTCCTTTCAATAAAACATTATGAAATGTATGCGGAAAATGTCAGCTGCCCAGATCATTATTGACCCAACTCACAGGACCGAGCCGTAGCAGCTTTGACGGCTTTCATTAAGGTCGCCCGTAACTTCCCTGTTTCTAGTTTTTGAAGACCCGCAATCGTTGTCCCACCCGGTGACGTCACCCGATCTTTAAGTACGGCAGGATGTTCGCCACTTTCAATCACCATCCTGGCCGCCCCTAATACCGTTTGTGCCGCAAGGACACTGGCTACTGTTCGTGGAAGACCGACCAGGACCCCACCGTCTGTGAGTGCTTCAATCACCAGATAGATATACGCAGGTCCACTTCCGCTCAAGCCCGTCACGGCATCCATTAAGGATTCCTCCACCATGACGACTTTGCCAACCGATTCAAAGATTGATTGAGCCAGATGAAGGTGGTCCTGGGAGATCCCTGAACTTCCGGCCAATGCCGTGACACCTTCCTGGATGACCGCAGGAGTATTGGGCATCGCACGAATAAGGGAAATGTTTCTCCCGACATGCTGTTGAATGCGTGCCAAAGGATACCCCGCTGCGACGGAAATCAATAAGTGCTCCTGAGAAATCTGCTCTTTGATCTCTGCGAGCACGGTATCCATAACCTGAGGCTTCACACAAAGAACAATGATATCGGCTGCTTTCACTTCATCAGCATTATCAGATCCCACATGAACTTGAAAGGTCTTCTGAAAATGCTCTAGGCGGATTGAGGAAATATCGGTAACAGAAATATTGGCGGGAGACGCAAGGTGGGCTTTCAAAATTCCGGTCACCAACGCATCAGCCATGTTGCCGGCCCCTAAAAATACAAACTTTGGTGACTGCCCCATCCACCGAGTATAGCCGGAGACTGAAGGGGGTTCAACTTCACTCCAGGGAATATTGAACACAATCTCTCAACAATATTTCACACAATTCAATGCCATTAGGAACTGCTTCTAAAAAAATATTCCATTGAACAACAACCCTTTTCAAATACGGTCCCCTGCTTGAGGGAAAGCATTAGTCGCATGCCCGGGCTACCCGGTTGATAGTTTTCCGGACCGCATTGAGTTGCCCCCCCCTTTGTGTGAAGAGTATATTAGAAAACCCTAAAAATTCGTTTAGAACCGTTTGTTCCGTTGCCTTTGCTTACGTTGCAGTCCACAATGATTAAAAAATCAGAAGCAAGGAGGAAGGTATGAAAGCCTGGCCTGTTTTCTTCATTTTCGTGATATTGGGTATCGGAGGCATGGCAGCCGAAGCCCGCCAAATTCCTCTCACGCCAGGGCAAAAAGCTCAATTAGAAACGGCCCAGACGGTATTGGTGGAAGTCCTTGCCTTAACGGAAAAAGGGACGTATGACCCTAGTCCACTGGTGGCCACGGTCAAGGCGCGCTTGGAAGACATTGGGTATACGGTCACCACGGACCGCTCCCAGCCGCACGATGTATCAGTGAAAGTTAAATGTGAAGAAGCTAAAACGTCGACCCGCACCTCTCCCTCCGGCGGAGATGTGGACCTGGCTGATGCACCCAACCGCCTCTGGAAGGGGCCGGCCTGTCTGTTGACGTATTTCCTCCAACAGAACAATTTTCAATGGAAAAAAGAAGTGCGCACGACCTTTCCTGATGCCAGGCAGGCGGCCCAGCAGGCCCAGGTTGACGATGCCGGAGCCTATGCCATGGACCAGCTCAACCAACGGCTCGCGGAATATGACTTCCCCGTCCTGCTCTCGGCCGAATGGGGTCAAATCGACCGCCTGCTCAAACTGTTGGATAACCCCAAGACGCCCAAACTCCGGAAGGTGAAAATTCTTTCCGTCCTCAGCGATGTGCATGCGGAAGACGCCCTCCCCCAACTGACTAAACTTCTCGAGTCCACCGACTTGCAGCAAGAAACCATCAATGCGCTTTCAGGCGCAGGAGCCGATTCCATACCGGTCCTCATCGATTTATTCCAAACCAGTCCTCAATCCAACATGCGGGCGGAAGCGGCAAAAGCCTTAGGGGATATTGCAGCCAGGACGGGAGATCCCCGCACGATTCCCCCATTGGTGGAATATGTTTCCGAAGTCTTACCCCAATTGAAAACCTCTGAAGATATTGATTTTCCTCTGCTCACTGAAGTGGTCTGGGCGATTGGGAAATTACGATGGGCCCACTCTATGAAGCCAATTTCAGAACTACAGGATAAAGTGTGGCTGATTCATGACAATTCAGAAGAAATGGCTGAGTTGCGAGAGGCCACTAATTGGACCTATAAAGCAATAGAATTGCAAGATGCTGCCATGTTGCCGTCGTATTGTTAATATACGGTACGATTGAAGAAATTCCGTTCAACTTCCTGTTAACCAAGTCATACCCCCATGGGACTCATGAGGGGGTTGGACTTGGCGATAATGTAAGGAGGTTACTCATGACACGCTGGTCTATTTTTTTCATTTTCGCAATATTGTGTGTCGTAACCATTGAATCCGAGGCCCGCCGAATTCACCTCACACCAGAGCAAAAAACGCAATTAGAGAAAGCCCAGACCGTGTTGGTGGAGGTCCTCGCCCTAACAGAAAAAGGGACCTATGATCCCAGTCCACTGGTTGCCACAGTCAAGGCACGCTTGGAAGACATAGGGTATACGGTCACCACGGACCGCTCCCAGCCGCACGATGTGGCAGTGAAAGTTAAATGTGAAGAAGCTAAAACCTCGACCGGCACCTCCCCCACCGGAGGAGACGTAGATCTGGCTGATGCCCCTGACCGACTCTGGAAAGGGCCGGCCTGTCTCTTGACGTATTTCCTCCAAAACAATGATTTGCAATGGAAAAAAGAGGTACGCACGACATTTGCCGATGCCAGGCAAGCTGCTCAAAAGGCTCAGGCTGAGGATGCCGGAGCCTATGCCATGGACCAGCTCAACCAACGGCTCGCGGAATATGACTTCCCGGTTTTGCTCTCGGCCGAATGGGGTCAAATCGATCGTCTGCTCAAACTGTTGGATAACCCCAAGACGCCCAAACTCCGGAAGGTGAAAATTCTTTCCGTCCTTAGCGATGTGCATGCCGAGGAGGCACTGCCGCAACTGACCAAACTTCTCGAGTCCACCGACTTGCAGCAAGAAACCATCAATGCGCTTTCAGGGGCTGGAGGACATTCCATACCCTTGCTCATCGACCTATTCCAAACCAGCAGGCAGTCAAGCATACGAGCCGAAGCGGCAAAAGCCTTGGGGGATATTGCGGCCAAGACGGGGGACCCCCGTCCGATTCCCCCTTTGGTGCGATACGTGTCTGCGCTATTACCGCAATTGAAAACCTCGGAAAATATTGATTTTCCTGTACTCACTGAAGTGGTCTGGGCAATTGGCAAGCAGCGATGGGAGGGGTCACTTAAACCCATGAGAGAGCTTCAGCAGAAGATTTGGGTGATTTTTGACAATTCGAAGGAAATGGCCGATTTACGGGAGGCTACGAGTTGGACCTATAAACAAATAGACTTGGATGGTCATCTCAGTTAAAACCTCACAATATTGGATATCGGGAGATCAGGCATGAGGACATGGGCGGCATTTGGATTCATCTCCATAGTATTGCTCGTTGGGTTATTTGGTTCAGAGAGTTTTGCCCGACGGACGTATCTCAACCAAGAACAAAAGGCGCAACTCGAGGCCATTCAAACAATTATGATTCACGTCTTGGCGTTGACAGAACGGGGCAAAGTCGATGGAACAGTCATTGAAAATGTGGTGAGACAACGTTTAGAAGAATTGGGCTATACCGTGGTAACCAATCGCGATGCTCCATTCGATGTAAGGGTAAACGTCAAATGCGAAGAAGTAAAAAAATGGTCGGGAACCACTCGCGGGGGCGGTGATGCGGACCATTCCGGCGCCCCATCCCGTCTCTGGAAAGGCCCGGCCTGCCTCTTTTCCTATCAATTGGATGGACGAGACTTAGGGTGGTACAAAGAAGCCCGCACCAGTTTTGAAGATCCGGGCGAAGCCGCTAAGGTCGCTCACGCTCCACAATCCGGTCTTTATGCGATTCAACAATTAGCCGAACGGATTCAAGAATTTGATTTTCCCGTTATGCTCGCTACGGAATGGGGGCATGATGCCCGCTTGTTCAAGTTACTCAATAACCCCCAGACGCCCAATAAACGCAAGCTAAGAATTTTATCCCTGCTGCCTCAAGTGGAATCACACGATACCCTGCCTTTACTAAAAGAACTCATTCAAGATCCTGAACTAGCAGAAGAGGCCATCGTCGCGCTTTCCAGCACGGGGAGCGAAGGCATTCCCCTCTTAACGGATATTTTTCAAACCCAGAAAGACTCGAAGATTCGAGCGGCCGCAGCTAAAGGATTAGGGGAAATTGGTGCCCATACCGGAGACCCTTCAGTCACCCCACCAATGCTTGATTATGTGGTTGAAAATCTACCTCACCTGAAATCCTCTTCGGACATCGATTTCCCGGTTCTGACAGAGGTCGTGTGGAGTTTGGGCAAACTGCGTAATGAAAAGTCTATCGCCCCGATTAATGAGCTACAAAGCAAAATCTGGGTGATTTTTGACAATTCGAAGGAAATGGCCGAACTGCGGGAGGCCACGAGCTGGACCTATAAACAAATCGATATGGATTGGCAGGTTCAGTAGGCAAAGCTATTTTGAATCTCAACCAATGTCCCATCAGCCAGATTCATCTTGACGGCCATCAGCTGACGTCATGAGATTGGTTCCCACCCAGCTTACCTGCATTGGTCTTTTCTTTATGGTACTACTTATGGTTGCTTATGCGGAAAGAGGCTCCACACAAATGGTCGGAGAGCTCGGAGAAATGGACCGCCTGGAGCAACATGCCGAAGACGCGATTGCGAATGGAGACCCCGAGGGCGCCGCACTTTCCATTGGGAAGGCCGCTCTCATGGCAAAAATTCTCGCTCAAAAGGAAGAGCACCAACAGACTGGCTCTCTGTATCAAGCAGCAGAAACCCTATTTAGAGGCCAAGAACAGGGCTATCGTGCCTTCGCACTTTTTGAACGAGCGGGAGGACAGCCTCCGGCCTCCAGGGGTGTATGCCAATACCTCGCAGATGCTGATGAAAAGGTGAAACAATCACAGAAGGACCTGAGGGCCTTGCCCGATTTCACCAATGAATCGTTGAGGGACCGCCGGCACCGGCACATCGAAAAGACCCAAGAATGGGAAAGACTTCTCCAGGGGCTGGAGCAAGACTTGTCATGTTAGCCTGTTCTTAATTTGTCTGACCCGCCAGATCTATCTCCGTCGTCACAAAGAAAAAAGAGACGTCTTAAAAAGACCAAGAATACCGTGTGTTAGTGGGAGGGTTGAATAATAAAGATTTTCAAGGGCAAATTTGCCCAGGATTAGATTACTCATCAAAGGCTCCAGGTCGGTTCAAAAAAGTCCGTCCAGCAAGGCCGCAGCCGTTTTTACGCACGGAGCGTACGCGTAGTACGTGAGTACGGAAAAATGGCGAGAACGCCGCTGGCGGCTTTTTTCAACAGACCCTTAGTGAGAACAGGCGTTAGGAACTCTCTGACTCAGTGACGGATCCGGTTCGACACTAAACACGGACCGAGTGAGCAGACGGGCGATTTCTTTGGAGATGACCTCCTGCATGACTTTGCTGGCACGAATCCGTGCTTCCTTTTCGGTTACATGCCCTTCCCGTCCCGTCTCCGAAATCACCCCGATAAGTCGATGAGAAGGATTTTCATAGATATCGATATCGCCACACCATCGCACATATTTGAACAAGGGATCCGGTAAATTTACTGTCCAAAATTGTCCTTGCCCAACAATAGCCAGGTCCGCAACCTCAGAGGACTTTGAATCGGCGGGACGGCCTAATAAGCCTTCCTGCTTGAGCCCCTCCAAAATCGCACGTTCAATATCCTCATGGTATTCTCCTTCAATCGCCACCGAGATAACCAAGTTTTGGGCGACAAAATCCATAAATTCACGTTGGATCTGTGGGATACGATAGGACGGGGGCAGACTGTCTCCACTGGTGCGGATCACCCGAAGATCTGTATTGAGGGTATCCCGATCAGCTAATAAAATCATGGCTTCTTTGTAGCCTCGGATGCGTTGAATTTTCTGAGGATGTGTTCGGCCTTGATGAATCATGTTCTTGATCTTCGTATCCCATTCCTGTAATCGTTCCAGAATAGCTTTCTCAGCCTGTTGCCGGTCGAGGCCCGCCAAAGCCCAAAAATGTCTGGTAGACGGCTGATACCAGAGATCTAATATCTGCACATTTTCCAGTGCTTTGCTGGTCGTCACCTGTGTCCGTTGGTCCAGTTGTAACTCCCGTCGTGTTTGGCTCCCCACCCCGGACTCTTGAATGGAATACGTTTCATGGTCCATCGATTGGGTGTTTACCTGCGCAGTAAACACTCTGGCAATCGCGGCATACGCCCTTTTTTCAGCTTGGTCCCGGGATTCGGCTTCTCCAATGCCGGTGAGATATCGTTCAGCAGGGTATGATTGGTGAGGCGACATGATCCATTCGGGTGGGGTCTTCCCTCCAAACCAGGCACAGCCTCCGGCTAGGATGCTTACTCCACTCCATATCACTATTCTCAGGATATTCATGATTGCTTATTGGAAACTCTGGTGAATGACAAGCGTTGTTTCGCCTTTCATAAGTTGAAGCCGATGATGTTGAGACTCTCCAGCCTTCCGTCCCTGGTAATCCATGGACTGGATAGCCACGGAATAGTCACCCGGTTCAACCCAGAGTCGTGTCAACTGAAGCTCACCCGGAAGAGTTCGCCACGACCGAATATCGGCTTCTTCTGTGGCCAGGGCAAAAATTCTAGCAATCGCGCCCACCAACAGGCCGACCCAATCCTGATTGTTTCGGCCCACGGCCGCTCTGGCCCCAATGGCGATGCCTTCAGCCGCCGCCATTTTCATGGCGGATCGAGCTACTGCCCGGAGCACGAGTTCATTATAATCATCGTCCAGATTTTTTTCGGCTACGGCGGCAATATCATACACCCGCTCCGATTGGGTTTTAAAACTGGCAGTCTGATTTGTGCCTTCGATCACCTCATGGGCTAACGAGGTTTTTTTCTCCGTAAACCGGGGCAAGGCAATTCGCGCGATTTGTCCGTGAATGCCATACAGCAGAGACTCGCCGCCTCTGGTGTCCCGAGTACTCCGGCCAAACCAGGGCTTGGTAAGGGCCACCAGGTACAATGCATCTAAACTCACGGGAACATCAATAATGACATCTTCTTTCTTAGGTCCCTGGCCGTGGTAACTGATCACAATGAGTTGGGCCTGAGGGGATAGGCCATCAGAGACTGAAGAAATACTGACTTCCGGATATTTTTCACGGTACTGTCGGACTTCATCAGACAACCCCAATCGTTCTGCCGTTCGAATCAGATCAGCTTTCAGGATATCCGGAAAAACAACACGGGACCACGCCAGACTGTCCTCATAGACTTGTTCAGCCTTTCGATATCCGACATAGGCATTATTGAGATCACCGGTAATGTCATAGAGCAGCCCCACCAAATACCGAGCAAACGGATCTTCTTGGTAGGTCTCTTTTCCCTCTTGTTTATCATGAAGTACATTGAGACGGTGATCAATCCTTCGTCCCTCTACCAACGCCTCATTCCACTGTTGGAGGGCCGCATAGTTCAGCGCCTTCACCACGTTAATCATGACATGTTCATAAGGAGCCCCTTCAAAGGGCCGTTGAGCCTCATTCACGAGCAGGGCTGAGGCCTCGTCTCGAAGGTGCCTCGTATACAGGTCTTCAACAAGAGTATACGCCTCCTCCAGAACCTTATTACTTTCAACGTATTGTTCGGCCAAATGGAGCACCATGCCCTGATCCAGTAAATAGAGCAAGCGATTGTTGTCTCCATAGTCTGCCTTTGCCGATTGAATAATCGTCACAGCCTGGTCTGAGTTCCCTGCCAACAGACTATGCTCTACCTTGGCATAGTGGGACATAGGGCCACTACACCCGACAAACAAGGTGGCTCCGAGGGCAAGTAGGAGGATTCTCGGTTCAACTCTCATGGAGAAGAGGGCACGTTGGCCAAGGTGGGCTGGTGAAAAACAAGGCTCCTGACGATTAAAGCCAAGGAGAGAGAAGGACCGAACAACCGACCGCACGTCACGGAAGGGATTTGATGACCCTGCGTTAAAAGAGGAGACGTTTACGCTCGACGACTTTTTTGATTTTTTTCTGTCCGTACCAGGATTTCACATTCGTCTCAACATTGATGAGATCTAAATCAACCTGATAATAAATTCCTTTGACCCCATCAGATTCATCCACGATCGTACTAATCGTGCCCTTCATCATAAAATCCGCCCCCAATTCCTGGCCAGGGCGTTTCTGAGTATCTTCCCTGGCATGAACCGCTTGCTCTTGTCGCTCCTGACGAATTTCATCGCGATCCCGTTGACTTGCCACAAATAGCACTCTTTGAGAATTGGTCATTTCCCGTTCCAAGTCCGTCACAAAGGTGCCCACATCGATATGTTCATGGCTTTTATTGAGGATCGTCCCAACAATCACCGTCGGGACTCGATTGTGTTGATTCGTAAAGTTTTCCAACCAAGGCCTGCTCACCATTTCCTTCATCATGGCTTCGGCCACTAACTTTGAGTCCGTGTCATTCCACCGACCACTAAAATCGGTCACGACTCCGGGGTCTACTCTGGTCACCTTTTTTTCTTTTCCGCATCCGCCCAATAAGAGTAGGCAGAGACAGGGGACAACAACCGCGCAAGATTTGATCAGTCGAGTAATGGGGAGCAAGATGATTCCTTTGTGATGATGAACCAAGAAGGCAAAAGGCCGCCAATTAAAAACATGGGTCAAAGCCCGCCCGGGCGCTTGGCTTCTTCCTGCTCCAATTTTTTAAAGGCCTTTTCAGCGTTTTTGCGGACAAAGTCCCGAACCTCTTCGTCCAGTTCCTGCGCTTGTTGCAGCGCTTCCTTCATTTCCGCAAAGGACAGCTTGGTCAACACATAATAGGTGGAGGTCTCTTCGTCCTTGTAACGGTCAATGGGACGAACTCCATTTAAGGTCACAGCCGAAAAGGTCTTGACCGCCCGTTCTACGTTTTGCTCTTCCGTTGATTTGGTGAAATTCCCCGCAGAGGTTGAAGCGGCATAGTCCTGCATCAGATAGGCCGAATAGGTGCGAAAAGTTTTTGCCAACTCGGCGCGTGCCCGATTTTCAGCAGTTTCCCAAGCAAGCGGTTCATTTTTCACTCCGACGACCGCTCCAACACCATAAATGGACTTGGAGTCATCGGCATTCATCACACCCGATCCTTCCTCGACCCACTTAGGAGGACCTCCACATGCCACAAGCATGAAAGCGAGAAGAGCACACCCTCCGATGCGGAGAACCATTCGACGCATATCATGGCCTTGTTCAATCATTAGGGTACCCTAACCTTTTTAAGAAAATTTTTATTAGAGTTTCCTGTCAGACGGGCTAAGAAAATGCTAGCATTGGACCTACAACCTGTCAAGAAAATTGAACTTTTCACTAACTCACCCTGCCTCACACCGAATTTCATTCATCATCATTCGAGACATGCAGGAAACCAAGGAGGATGTATTGTGGCTGATGTAACAATTGAGGACGGCATTATCCGGGTGAAAGAACTCGACATTCAGGATGGAAAAGCCGCCAAGGCTTTGGCTGAATATCCGGAAGCCAAATGGGCGGAAATTACCAGGCGTGCGGTAAAGATTGGCCTGGGCTTTTTAAAAGGAGGGGCAGAGCCTTGACCATGTCCTCCAAACTTTTAATAGCCTAAGTGCTTTTTAGATAATGATGAATGTCTCAAATGGGAAACACCACGTGACCGGGACATTAACCCAAGCCGGGTTATAGATTTGAGGACGCAGAATCAATTCCGGCCTGCTGGGCATGACCGATAAATCTGTTTAATTGATCATCTCCAAGCAAAATGGGTATCTCAACCAGGACAGGATACTCGTTCTGAAGTAATGCCTGAAAGTGAGCCTGGTGAAGAGATGGGACACCTAGAATCGTCCCGAAGGCCTGGACATATTCCCCGTGCCCTTGGGCGATTTCTTGAAGGAGGACGTCATGGTTGGTCACCACAAAGGCTCTGGCATGTTCGCCATGTTTGACAAGCCCATCTTCCGTCCACCAGGATTTGCCGGAGGTGGAGGACAAAAAATTGGTGGTGGTATCCGAAGTGGTATCGAGTGTGGCCTTGAAAGTACAACCGGAAGAAATTCCCAACAAAAAGACTCCTAATACCGCGAGCCCTTGAAACGTTTTAAGGCTTTGTATCATGATAGTTCTCCTTGCCTGAGTTCATAAACATGACAGAGATGTCATAACGCTTTACAATTGGATTTTTGTCGGATCGAGTGCATCAAAACTTTGACATTTTTCATCATGAAATACAACTTCTATCTGATGTGATCTCCGATCAATCTCGGTTAAACTGGAATACACAAACGCCATGCTGACGCCTGAGGATCATCTTGAGTTAATACGCCGCGGGATTTCCACGTTTCAGGTGGAATCACAACTTCAGCGACTGCGTCATGGAGTCCCTCCGATCACCATCATTCGTCCATGCCGGTTGAACGATGGGATTGTCCAACTCCGTCCAGAACACTTCTCCAAGTACCAACAACAGTTTGAAGCGGCCCGTCAGGCGGACCGAGTCAGTAAATTTATTCCTGCATCCGGAGCCGCCACTCGTATGTTCAATGACCTCCTCAAATTTTTGTCCCAGGAGGCCTCACCCGAATCCTCTTCAAATCAGGCCCCATCTCTTCCCCACGCTGTCGATCAGGCCTGGACGCGCTTACAGGATTTCCCGTTTATTCCTGATTTAGAACAGTATCTCCATGGGCAGGGACAACTCCCTCCAACGGATCAGCATACACATGATATCAATACGATTCTTCAAGCGGTCCTCAAGACGCCCGGACTTGGCTATGCCGAATTGCCCAAGGCCCTCCTCTCCTTCCATCGCTACCAAGAGGGACCCCGCACCGCACTCGAGGAACATATTCACGAAGCCATCAGATATCATCCCAATCAACTCAATTCAATAAAGATTCATTTGACCGTTTCTCCTCAATTTGAACAAGCCATTAAAACCCATTTGCATACCATCCAACAGACTTTGGGAAGACAGGGGTGGAAACTTGATTGCACGGTCTCCTTCCAAAAACCATCGACCGACACCGTCGCGCTAGACTCTGCCAACCAGCCATTTCGTGGCGAAGATGGCACTCTGGTTTTTCGACCGGGAGGGCATGGGGCGCTATTGGAAAATTTAAATGACTACCAGGGAGACATCATTTTCATTTCCAATATCGACAACGTCGTCCCTGATCATTTGAAAGATCCGATTGTCGCATGGAGAAAGGCATTGGGAGGCTACCTGATGGAGCTTCAACAACATGCGTTTCACCATATAGCACAACTCAGCTCGCTCCCCGCAGATGCGAAAAATGTCCATCAGGCGGAAACCTGTATCCTGCAAGAACTCCTTCTTCCACTTCCCCAATCGTATCGAGAATTGGCGCTTCCCGATCAAGCCACATTATTAAAGCAGTATCTAGATCGGCCCATCCGTGTCTGTGGGGTTGTCCCCAATACCGGCGATCCGGGCGGAGGACCATTTTGGGTTGCGCACCCCGAGGACGCCCCGTCCAGGCAAATCGTCGAGCAATCCCAAGTCAATCCCGATTCTGAAGCTCAACAAAAGCTCTTTACCTCTGGAACTCATTTCAATCCGGTTGATCTGGTCTGCGGAGTCCGTGATTTTCAAGGTAATCCCTTTAACCTCCTGGAGTACGTCGATCCCGGAACCGGCTTCATCGGCATGAAATCCTACCAGGGTCGTCCCCTCAAAGCCTTGGAATGGCCAGGCCTGTGGAATGGAGGAATGGCACATTGGATTACCATTTTCGTGGAAATTCCCCGCGCCAACTTTAATCCCGTCAAAACCTTCCTTGATTGGCTTCACCCCGCCCATCAACCTCAGACAAGACAGTCGTAACTCTGCTCCCGGTTTGGTACTCATCTGTTTCGTTTTTCTTCGTTCCTGTTCAATAATTACCAGCATCCCAGGCACGCGTGGCCGGTTAAGATGAAGAAGATTCAGACCGAAACCTACTGGAGGTCATTGCGCCTTAACCGGGCTCACTCATCCCACACCTGGAAAAATTTTTATGAACGAACAAGAATTTTTCTCACTTTGGCAAAATTTTGGATTTCCCTGTAAATCCCATCCGTGGCACGGTGTCGAAATAGGAGAAGAGGCACCACTCACCGTCACGGTCTATGTGGAAATAGTGCCCACGGACACGGTTAAATATGAATTGGATAAAAAGTCCGGCCATTTACGAGTGGACCGGCCCCAGCGCTATTCCAATGTGTGCCCCACGCTGTATGGATTAATACCTCAAACTTACTGCGGGCAATCTGTCGCAGCATTCAGTGCCGAATGTACCCATCGGCCTGGCCTCGTCGGTGACCTGGATCCATTAGACATTTGTGTTTTGACTGAGAAAAGCATTATCCATGGAGATGTTTTGCTCCAAGCCATTCCGATTGGTGGCTTACGTATGATCGATGGGGATGAAGCCGATGATAAAATTGTGGCCGTCCTTAAGGGTGATGCGCTCCATGAACAATGGACCGATATCAAGGCCTGTCCCGTCCACTTTGTGGAACGTCTCATGCATTACTTCCTGACTTACAAAGATGCTCCCGGCTCCCAAAAAAAGAATTGCGAAATTACACATGTGTATGGCCGCGAGGAAGCCCATGAGGTCATTCGCCGCAGTCAACAGGATTACGCCGCGAAATATGGACGCCTCCAAGCCCAACTTGCCAAACCCCGCCATGCACTAAATTAAAAACACAGCCCCTCTGAACTTCTCTCATCCATCTCAATGCCATTTTAAATAAAAGTCCCAAGGGCTTGCGGTCAGCGACGGGTCTTTCGTTCATAGCCTCCAAACCCTTTTCAATGCTCACCTCTTTTTCACAGTCTTTAATCCCTGCCCTCTTGAAGCAACGAGCCAAGGACAGCATAATGGGCTTAACAGCCTTCTCGCTGAGAAAACATGTTCTTGGTGGTGTCCCAAATGCGTAACTAAGGAGGAACAAACCTGATGAGTGAAAATATTGAAACACTGCAACGATCAACCCGGGTCATTCCTCCCTCACCCGACGTCACCGCCAACGCCCATATTCAAGATTATGAAAGCGCTTACAAACAGTCCATTGCGAATCCTGAAAAATTCTGGGACGGCATTGCCAAGGAACTCCACTGGTTTTCTCCCTGGAATAAGGTCTTGGACTGGAACTATCCCTGGGCCAAATGGTTCGTGGGAGGTACCTGCAACATTGCTTACAACTGTCTCGATCGCCATGTCCAAACCTGGCGAAAAAACAAAGTGGCCGTCATCTGGGTCGGAGAAGAAGGCCAGGAACGAATCCTGACTTATGGCGAGTTATACCGGCAGGTCAACAAGTGCGCCAATGCCCTCAAAAGCCTGGGCCTCAACCAGGGCGACCGGGTGACCATCTATCTCCCGAAAATCCCCGAGCAAATTGTGGCCATGTTGGCCTGTGCTCGCATCGGAGTGATCCATACGGTGGTGTATTCCGGTTTTAGTGCCACAGCGTTAGCGGCACGCATAGAGGCATGCCAAGCGCGGGTGGTCATCACCGCGGATGTGGGGTATGACCGCAGTCGGAAAATCCCCCTCAAGCCGGTCGTCGATGAAGCCGTTGCCAAATGCCAGACCGTGGAAAAAGTCATCGTGGTCCAACGGGAACAATCATCCTCCCCTCTTCAGGCCCCGAAGGAATTGGATTGGGAAGCCTGGCTCAAAGACCAATCTCCAAAGTGTGAAGCCGAACAGCTTGATTCCGAAACTCCGCTCTACATCCTCTATACTTCAGGAACCACGGGAAAACCTAAAGGTGTCGTTCATGTTCATGGCGGCTATATGGTGGGCACCTACATCACAACCAAATATGTCTTCGACCTTAAAGACGAAGATGTCTATTTTTGTGTGGCGGATCCGGGGTGGGTCACCGGTCATAGTTATATCGTCTATGGACCACTCTTAAACGGAGCCACGATTTTAACGGCAGAAGGCAAACCCGACTATCCCAATCCAGGGCGCTGGTGGGATCTCATTGAACGCTATGGCGTCTCGATTTTTTATACCACTCCGACGGCCATTCGGCTGCTCATGAAATTTGGAGAAGACTGGCCGAAAAAATACGATCTCTCCTCCCTCAAGGTTTTAGGATCGGTGGGTGAACCGATCAATCCAGAAGCCTGGGAATGGTTTCATCGGGTGACCGGTGGCACCAAACCCATCATGGATACCTGGTGGCAGACGGAAACCGGCATGATCATGGTCACACCCCTCCCCTGCGTCCCGCTCAAACCAGGCTCTGCCACCCGTGGTTTTTTAGGCATCGAAGCGGATGTCATGGACCGGGAAGGCAAGACGGTGGAGCATGGCGGCGGTTTTGCCGTCATTAAAAAACCCTGGCCATCGATGATGCGCACCATCTATAACGAGCCGGATCGCTATCTCCTGTATTGGAATACCATCCCCGGTGTATACACCGCCGGCGATGTCTGCCATAAAGATGAAGACGGCTACTTATGGTTTATGGGCCGGGCGGATGATGTCGTAAAAGTGGCCGGCAACCGGATTGGTACCGCAGAAGTCGAAAGTGCTCTCGTCAGCCATGAGGCGGTGGTGGAAGCCGCCGTTATCGGCAAACCACATCCGACCGCCGGAGAACAAATCAAAGCCTTTGTCATTCTTAAACAAGGGCAGCAGGAAACGCCCGATCTCATTAAAAGTTTGCAGGATCATGTCTTAGGGGAATTAGGCAAGATCGCCGTCCCCCGGGAAATTGAAATTGTCCCGTCGCTTCCCAAAACCCGTTCAGGCAAAATCATGCGGCGGGTATTGAAGGCCAAGGAGCTGGGACAGGACCCAGGAGACATTTCAACTCTTGAAGAATAGGAAAAAATGTATAGAGAAAAAGAAGTCCGCTTGATGGGATAAAATCAGGAATGCTATTGACCTAAACGCTCTTTAAGCTGACGAACATCAAGTTTATCTTTTTCCCGCCCGGTGGCTTCTTTATTTTGGATAAGGTACCCTTTAGATAAAAAGGGAATCATGAGGCCTTCCAAATCGACCTGTCCTTGTCTTTATAGGCTTCAACAAAGTCAACTCCGTCAATACTGGGAGTGTTGAATAATAAGGATGTTCAAGGGCAAATTTGCCCAGGATTAGATTACTCATTAAAGGCTTCGGGTCGGTTCAAAAAAGTCCGTCCAGCAAGGCCGCAGCCGTTTTTACGCGCGGAGCGTACGCGTAGTACGTGAGCACGGAAAAATGGCGAGAACGCCGCTGGCGGCTTTTTTCAACAGACCCATACTGGTGAGAAAGTCTATCAGCTAGGGGCGACTCCAATCTGAAAAACAATACCAGGTTCCATAAAGGTTTGAGGAGTCAAGGGGGAAATGGTTGCCCCGAATGCTATCAAAGAATCGTAAATTCGCTTTGAATTCTCTTTTGAACATTCAACCCAGATATCGACGTCTCCCGTCGCTCGGGGATATCTATGAACCCCAAAAGCATAAGCCCCAACCACCAGGAATTTATCCCTGTTGACGAGTAAGAGAGACAACATTTCTTTGTAGTCTTCGTTGAGCATGCTCAGGATCCAACAGGCTCCAAATTTCCGACGTCAAATCCCAGATCATAAGAAATCGTTCCGCGGGCAATGCCTGAACGAAATCATCATCAGGATCGGATAACTGTTTTAGCACCACATGCCGCCGATTCATTTTCATTAGAAAAATTATACCCGATAGCAAAAATTAACCATAGAGAAACCCGAAAAGATTTAGGATTTTCAAAAATGGTTCTCTCTTGTGTTGAATTACCGTCCCCGCTGTATACACCACCGGCGACGTCTGCCTTAAAGATGAAGACCGCTACTTATGGTGTATGGGCCGGGCGGATGATGTCGTGAAAGTCGCCGGCAACCGGGTCGGTACCGCAGAAGTCGAAAGTGCCCTAGTCAGCCATGAGGCGGTGGTGGAAACCGCCGTTATCGGCAAACCGCATCCGACCGCCGGAGAACAAATCAAAGCCTTTGTCATCCTGAAGCAAAGGCAGCAGGAAACGCCCGATCTCATTAAAAGTTTGCCGGATCATGTCTTAGCGGAATTAAGCAAGATCGCCGTCCTCCGGGAAATTGAAATTGTCCCGTCGCTTCCAAAAACCCGTTCAGGAAAAATCATGCGCCGCGTCCTAAAGGCCAAAGAGTTCGGCCAGGATCCCGGAGACATCTCAACACTCGAGGAGTATATTTTGATTGCGGATTGCGGATTCTTAGTTCAATTCATTTTACCTGAGCCCGCTGAAACTCAAGAATATTGAAACTACGGTCAAGAGAGAACAATGTCCGATTTTTTGGAAGGAACGAAAGGTTAACTCAAGAGGCTGGAGCCTGTCGTGTAAATCAGCATGAGCCCAAGGACAATCGTGATCGCGCCGATGGAGACCTGCAGACCGTTGTGAAGCCAACGTATTGAACGGGATGAATAGCGGAGGGGAATGGCGATGACCATCGAGAGGGTGGCCCTTCCCAGCATTGCTCCAAGACCGAATGTCGCAATGTAGATAATCCCTTGCAGCGTAGAAACGATTTGTTGGAATGTCAGCAGGATGAGCGCAGCGGATCCCGCCATCCCGTGCATCAAGCCAACGAAAATGGCCCGGTAAAGAAATGTGGTTGAATGTGAATGATGATGGTCCATCGTTTGGTGATTGATTTCTCCCCGATGGGAATGCGCATGCGCATGAGGAGGTTGATGAGGGTGTTTGTGAACATGAACATGAATACGACCTTGTATAATTTTCCGTAACACATCGCTTCCCATTCCTACCAGCATGACCCCCACGGCCAATTCCAGCCAGTTGGCGAGTCGTTCCGGAACCGCAGCTTCCAGAAGGATACCATCGAGCCAAACAACAGAAGCGTGATCGTGATCCCCAGCCCCCAGCTCAATTCCTACTTGAGCGTATTGGCTTCCGAATGGTTTTTGGTCGCGAATGTGGCGACCGCCGCCGCGTGGTCAGCCTCGATCGCATACCTTATTCCCACCAGAAACTCGAGCCCCAATAAACTGACCATTAGCGAACACCCTGCCGATTTGAAGCATTGATCTGTGCAGTCACCCAGTCATACCAGTGTTGAAGGCCTTCGCCAGTCGTGGCCGAAACCTGAAACACCTGAAGATTGGGATTCACCCTATGAGCAAATTCCAGGCACTTTGTAACATCAAACGTAAGATGAGGCAGAAGATCGATTTTATTCAGGATCAAGACGCTGGCATGTTGAAACATGTGCGGATACTTTAACGGCTTGTCTTCCCCTTCCGTGACAGAAAGAACCACGACTTTCGCCTGTTCCCCTAAATCAAATAACGCAGGACAGACCAGATTGCCGACATTTTCAATCAACACCAATGAATTGGATGGAGGCTGGAGTGTTTCCAAACCTCGTGCCAACATGTCGGCTTCTAAATGGCACCCGGCTCCGGTATTAATTTGTACGACCGGGCCCCCCGCTTTTCGTATGCGCTCGGCATCAAATACGGTTTCCTGATCCCCCTCGATCACCGAAATGGGTATGTCATCTTTCAAATCATGAATCGTGCGTTCGAGTAGCGTCGTTTTACCTGAGCCCGGCGAACTCACGAGATTGAGGGCCACAATATTTCTGCCGAGAAACCATCCACGATTTCGTTCAGCCAGGCGATCATTTTTCGCTAAAATGGCTTGTTCCAGGTGAACAGTGGTTTCGTGTTCATGCCGATGGTCATGGTGAGTTTCAAGTTCATGCTCGTGATGGTGGTGCCCATGATCATGGGTATCATGGGAATGAGAGTGATCGGCATGCGAATGGACGGTTTTATCGGCATGCCCGGTTTGCAAGTTCGTCACTCTCGGATTGGCTGTATCAGAGCACCCGCAAGTTATACACATCAGGCTGTCACCATGTGTTTCACAAGCAGTTCCTCTCCCGTGAGCCGCGTGATGTCGACGGAACCACACGGACATCGGCCGTAGAGTTGCTCGAGTTCAAAATGCGTTCCACAGGATCGGCATTCAGCTGTTCCCGGAATCTCAAGGATCTCCAAGTCAGCGCCTTCCACCACGGTTCCTTGACTGACAATGTCGAAACAAAACCGGATCGCTTCCGGCAATACCGCCGTGAGTTTACCGATGGCGATCGTCACACGCTTCACCGGCTCTCCACCGGCCTTTTCTGTGACAATGGACACAATATTTCGAGTGATCCCTAATTCGTGCATGCGAACCGCTCCAGAACAATGGATCCCCAGCCTGCGGTGACGTCAAAAAGAGCCGTTAAGGGTTCATTCCACAGCCGCTCGGTGAGATCGGCTTTCAGTTTTTCGAGATTGAGAGAGTCAAAAGGTGTTTCCCGGTCCGATCCTATCCGCCCCAGGAGTTCGAAAAATTGTGCAGGTACAAATCCCTTTTTGAGTTCCACGTCTACCGTTCGATCATGATGGGTTACCCACCAACGGATTTGCATGTGCTGATTGCATACAGCAGGCTGGTGGGAATCGAGTAGTTGAAACCGCCTTTGACTCACACACCGTGTCACAAACTCGATGGCATCCCGGACACCAGGACCCGGATGGGCGCTGACGACGAATAAACCCTTTCGATCCCATAACCGCTCATGAGACAGAGCCCATCCCGCCGCCTGCATGGCGCGATACCCGACGCTGGCTCCCCACACCGCGTTGTCCCGATGAAAGGCAAGAAGTCCCCCATAGGTCAACCGTTGGAGTTGCCCGTCTTCCAGGATTTCCAGTATTTCAGAATTCAATAATTTCATGACTATTCCAAACTAGCAGATTCGTGGCAATTGATCCCCCACCAGCGTATCCACGATTCGTGTTCCTCCGAAGGTGGTGGCAAGCATCACCGTTCCTGCCGGCGAGGCTTTAACTCTCCCGATGATGGCGCTGTCTTTGCCTAGGGGATGGTCCCGCATGGCCTCAACAAGTTCATGAGCGTTCTCAGAAGGGACCACCGCCACAATTTTTCCCTCATTGGCCAGGTACAGGGGGTCGAGTCCGAGAATTTCACAGGCCCCTCGAACGGATTCCCGAATAGGCACATGGGGTTCATTAATCTGAATCGACACGTTCGAGGCCGAGGCGAATTCATTGAGGACGGTGGCCAATCCGCCGCGCGTGGCATCCCGCAAACAATGGATCTGGGAACAGACATCCAGCATATGGGAAATCAGATCGTGGACTGGTTGAGTGTCGCTCTGAACATCGGCTTCCAGGGCCAATTCGTTTCGAGCCAGAAGAATGGCCACGCCGTGGTCACCGATAAAACCGTTCGTAATGATGGAATCCCCCGCCTGAGCCTTAGTTGCCGCAATGGCAACCCCTTCTCGAATCACACCGATACCCGCCGTGTTAATAAAGAGCTTATCTGCGGAACCTTTTTCAACAACCTTGGTATCTCCTGTGACTATAGAGACCCCTGCCCGATCAGCAGCCTGTTTCATGGCCGAGGCAATGAGGGCGAGGGTTTCCAAGGGGAAACCCTCTTCAATCACCAGCCCGCATGACAAAAATAGCGGGCGTGCCCCGCTGACCGCCAGGTCATTGACCGTCCCATTCACGGCCAACTCGCCAATGTTGCCTCCCGGAAAAAACAACGGATCCACCACATAGCTATCCGTCGTAAATGCCAGCCGGTCACCATGTTGGAGCAATTGCCCCAACGGAATCGTGGCCTGATCTTCTAATGTGTCAAGGATGGGATTATTAAAGGTTGGGACCAACAGATTCTGGATGAGATCTCGCATGGCTTTGCCGCCACTTCCATGAGCCAGGGTAATCCGTTGATCGTTAGTGGTTGAGTTCAGCATAGGCTTGGCCCTGACGAAAGCCGGTTGAGAGGAAGTAAGCGATTCAGGATTTAACATATTCACCCGATTCTTTACATTTTCTTATTATGACTTACACCGAGCTTCTGGCAGGATACAGATCTTCTTCAGGAATCCAGCCGTAGTTGTAGTAGGCCGCACAGGCGCCTTCCGTCGAAACCATCAACGCTCCCAAGGGATTTTGAGGGGTGCAGGCCGTGCCAAATACCTTACATTGACTCGGCTTAATCACCCCCTTCAACACTTCTCCGCATTGGCAGGACGTGGGATCGGCAATTTTCAGATTGGGAAGAGGAAATTTTCGTTCAGCGTCGAACGCAGAAAATTCCTCACGGACTCGGACCCCGGAGTGATCGATGGATCCCAACCCCCGCCATTCAAAAAATTCCCGGAGTTCAAATACGGTTTGAATGGCCTGTAACGCTTGCGTGTTCCCATCAGGAGGAACAATCCGGGTATATTGATTTTCGACTTCACAGCGTCCCTCCGCCAATTGTTTCAGAACCATCCACACGGACTGCAAAATGTCCAGTGGTTCAAAACCGGCGATAGTGATGGGCTTTCGATAATACCGGGCAATGAAGGAGTAAGGCTCGGTTCCGATCACCATGCTCACATGGCCCGGGCCTAAAAACCCGTCAAGCTGAAGATCAGGAGAATCCAGGATGGCCTTGATCGTGGGAATGATCGTGATGTGATTACAGAAAATCGAGAAATTGTTGATCCCTTCTTGCTTTGCCTGGAGAAGGGTCAACGCCGTGCTTGGCATGGTGGTCTCAAAACCAAGCCCGAAAAACACCACTTCTTTGTCAGGTTTCATTCGCGCGAGATTCAAGGCGTCCAATGGTGAATAGACCATGCGCACATCGGCTCCCTCGGCTTTGGCCTGGAGAAGATTTTTCTTGGAGCCGGTCACCCGCATGGCATCCCCGAAGGTGGTCATCATCACCCCGTCTCGCTCAGCCAGGGCGATACAATCATCCACGCGACCACGGGGAAGGACACAAACCGGACAGCCAGGGCCATGAATAAATTCCACTTCTTTCGGAAGCATTTTATTGAGGCCATAGCGAAAAATCGTGTGAGTATGCCCACCGCAGACCTCCATGATCCAGATGGGCCGATCGCGGCAGACGGGTATCCGTTTCACCAGTCCCTCAATTTCCTGGAGAAGGATCCGGGCCTTTTGGGGATCCCGAAATTCATCGACAAATTTCATGGGGTGTCCTTTTTCGTGGCCGACGCGCCGCGATGATCAGCAAGAAGGGTGTGCACGAGATCCCAAAGAATGTGATAGATCAGAACATGGCACTCTTGAATCCGGTGAATACTCTCAGTCGGCACAATCAGACAATGATCAAGAGAAGAAGATGTGGCCATGGCCCCGCCGGCTCCCCCCGTCAGGCCAATGGTGGTCAATCCCATCTCCTTGGCCTTCACAAAAGTCCGCATAATATTTTCGGAGTGACCGCTGGTTGACACTCCGATCACTCCGTCCCCGGCCTTTCCCTGAGCGATCAACTGGCGCACAAAAATGTGATCAAACCCCACATCATTTCCCACAGCGGTCATCATGGCCTGATCTGCCGCAAAATTGACGGCGGGAAGCGCAGGGCGTCCGGTGGTGACTGGATGCAAAAATTCCACGGCAATATGGGCCGCATCACAGCTCGATCCGCCATTGCCCATGGTAAACAGTCGCCCGTCTCGTTGATAAATATCCGCGACGGCCATGGCAGCGGCCACGACTTTTTCTCCCTGTGCGTCGAAAAAGGTTTGGATGACCTGCCGGCTGTCTTGTGATTTCATCCGCACCGATTCGAGCAATCCGAGTTTGACTTGTGCCGAATCTTTCGAAGACGGCTGCAGAAAGGGATAGAGGGAGGCTAATGGTTTGTGATTAGACACGCGGCCATCCTTTAGGAGGTATTCGACTGACGCATCGCCTGGATTTCTGTTTGCACTTCTCCCATTTCAGTCAGCAACTCTATGGTCCGCTTAGCTTCCTTTTCGTCAATCCGACTCATGGCAAATCCCACGTGAATCAGCACCCAATCCCCGACACATGACACAGGGGAATGCTCCTCATCGACAATGCAGGCGATATTCACTTCCCGTCGAACACCACCCACGTTTACGATCGCGAGCTTATGTTCCACATTGCTGATTTCAACGATTTGGCCGGGTATGCCTAAACACATCTGGATTCACCTCCACGGCTCGATGCCAGACAACGAGCTGCGGCAATCGTCGCCTGCCCCAACGCGAGGCCCCCATCATTCATCGGAACCTGTGTGTGAGACAGGACCATAAAACCTTCTGTCTCCAATGTCGTTTTCACCAGTTCAAACAACACCTGATTCTGAAACACGCCCCCGGACAGGACCACGGTCTGCAGCCGTCTTGGTCCATCAGAAGATTGCACACATTGGTTGACCATACGGCAAATCACGTGAGCCAACCCTTTATGAAACCGTGCCGCCATAACGGGAACCGGCGTCTTGAGAACGAGGTCCCCCAACAACGCTTGCCACATTCCGAGCGGTTCCACATAGGGTAGCCCGGAATGATTCAATCGCGGAATGGAAAACGGGTACGCCAGGGCCTCATCTTCATGCAACAGGGTCTCCTCGTCAACCAGGGCTTCCATCTCCATCGGTGCTTGTCCCTCATGAAGGACCCGCTCGGGACATATGCCCATTGCGGCGGCGGCGGCATCAAACAAGCGACCGCAGGAACTGGCAAGCGGGCTGTTAATTCGATTGTGCAGCATGCGGTCCAACATCGTGCGGGGTTTTTTCTCAAGAAGTTCGTACACCGGCAATCCGGAATAGTTCATTGCAAATTCCGGCCAACCCATCTCGGCCATGAGATGCGCATAGGTGTTACGCCATGGTTCCTTAATCGCTTGAGTTCCTCCGAGCATGGGAACGGGCTTAAAGGTGCCCACCCGTGTAAAGCCGGCATAATCCGCCAGCAAAAACTCTCCACCCCAAATCGTTTGATCGTCTCCATACCCCAATCCATCTAAAATAACCCCGAGGACCGGTTCCGTCGTGACAGGCACACCGTTTTCCGCCAGACATGCGGCGAGATGCGCATGGTGATGTTGAATTTCAACAATCGGAAGGTGCCCGGCGTTGGCTTTGGCCCGTCCAAGCTTGCTCGACAGGTATTCCGGGTGCAGATCAACGGCGATAATTTCAGGGCTCTGCTCAAACAGCAGTTGGTATTGTGTGATGGCCCGTTGATAATCCGCATAGGCCAAAGAGTCTTCCAAATCCCCAATATGATGGGAGAGCAACGCTTGTCCACCTTGCAGGAAACAGAAGGTATTTTTGAGTTCACCGCCCATAGCAAGAATAGCAGGACTGTGCTCGAAGCCCGAGGGAAGCCATATGGGTATGGGCGCAAACCCTCGACTCCGTCGCAGCACTCGTGGAACCTGATCCATGATTTTGACCACCGAATCGTCAACACGTTGGGCAATCCCCCGATCATGCAGGACCACAAACTCGGCAATGTTGTTCAAATGTACTTTGGCCTGGTCATTGTCAATCCACTGGGGTTCGCCGGCATGATTCCCGCTGGTTAACACCATCGGGTGAGCCATGCGATGGAGGATCAGGTGGTGCAGCGGTGAGTTGGGTAACATACACCCATATGTCGACATGCCGGGAGCGACACTTGGCGCCAGGGCCCTCTCCGGATGGCGCTTAAGGATGACAATGGGGGCCGCCTGGCTTTGTAAGAGTTCGGCTTCCCTCTCCCCTACCACACAATACCGGCGAATCACTTCCAGGTCGCGCGCCATTAATGCGAGAGGTTTTCCCTCCCTGTGTTTCAAGGCACGAAGCCGGCTGACCGCGTCCTCCCGGGTGGCATCGCAGGCAAGTTGAAAACCGCCTAATCCTTTGATGGCCAGAATGTGCCCTTTCTGAAGGAGACTGCAGACCGCATCTGCCTCATCCAGCATCGTATAGGAATGCACCGTCAAGGGTTTTCCATCCATACGTTCAATCCACACCTTCGGTCCGCATGCGTGGCACGCGATCGGCTGGGCATGAAACCGCCGGTCCTGGGGATCGTGATATTCCTTCAGACAGGCCTCGCACAGAGGAAAATCCTTCAGTGTGGTGGAAGGCCGGTCATAGGGAATCCCTTCCTGAATCGTCAGGCGGGGTCCGCAATGCGTGCAGTTGGTAAAGGGATAGCGGTACCGGCGGGCAAAGGGATCAAAGATCTCTTTTACGCACTCCGTACAAGGGGCCGCATCCGGAACAATGCCCGTCTCCACAAGACTGTGTTCGCTATCGGCGATGACAAATGTGGTTTCGGGAACGTCATCCAAGGAAATGGAGCAGGTGAAAACGTCGGCAATCTTTGCAAGGGGTGGAGGATGCTGCGTCAGATCAGCCATGAATTTCCGGACATGCTCCTTCTCCCCGGCCACGCGAATCTGAAGCCCTTTTCCATTATTCGACACCTGGCCCCGGATATCATAGCGTTGGGCCAGGTTCCAGACCATCGGACGAAAGCCGACACCCTGGACCAGCCCTGACACCTGGATTTTGAAGGCCAGTCCGTGGGAGTGGCTCACCGTCGCGGTTTCCATCATGAAAGCAACGCTCCGTTCATGGCCCACAACTGAACCCGATTGTTGCCTGAGTCCGACACCACTACCCATTTCCCCGATGCATGCACCTGATACGGCCAGCACAGGCTCCCTCTCACGGGAAATCGCCACTGGTTGTCGCCTTTCGCGTGGTACGTGGGTTGGCCAGCTAACGCCCGGGCTTTGGCTCCTGTCTGCAAACCGGATGCATGCCAGCCCAGTATCCGGCAATTGGCAGTATCTGCCGTGATTAACCAGGAGTGCATGGCCGTGATCCCGTAAGGCATGTTCAGTGTTTCTGCCCGTGGCCAGTACAAACTGGCATTATGATCGACTAAAGCCGGCGACTGTTGGCCAAGGATCCACCGGCATGGTTCTCCATGTTCGGTCGGAAGTCCTTCCCAAATCATGATCCGGTTGTTTCCGGCATCGGTGACACACAGGTGGCCATGCCAGATGGCCATGGCATGAGGCCATCGCATACTCATGGCGTCCGGTTCCCTGCCCGCGTTTTCATCACGACAATCAAACCGCTGTTGTCCCAGGACGAGGTCCGCGGCTTGCCCATTCCGTATGGGAGGAGTCTGCCATAAGAGCACACGACGGTTGCCGGTATCCGCCACACATAAAGTATCCCCTTTTGCGTACACCCCATAAGGCCAATTCAGAGTGCAGGCAGAGGGGACGGTTCGCCCTTGATTACAGGATGTGGAATAAACATCTTCCTGTCCCAGGACGATATCGGCCGGGACATGGCTGCCCCGGGGAACCCGATGCCACAGTAACACCCGATGATTCCACGCATCGGCCACGGCTAACCCGTCACGGAATCGAGTCATGCCCGTCGGAACGTTGAAAGTCCCGGCGTTGGCGAACCCTTTGGCATTCCGCCCTTCCGACAAAAAGTCGGGCTGCCCGATCACCCAATCAGCAGGGGTATCATCCTGAGTGGGAACCCGCTCCCAACCCAACAAACGGTGGTGTCCGGTATCCGCAACCCACAAGGGGCCTTCCTGAGAAATCACACAGGCTCCCCGTGGACCGAAGAGCGTGGACGCGGAGGGCTGAATGGGCAAAGGGAATCCAACGGAATCGCGACATTCGCCAAGAACCACGGAAGGTTCCTCTCCTTGAAACAAGGCTGTCGGAACAGACGACTCCTCCGATGGTTGGAGGGCTGGAACAGGAACGATGCGAAGGGCCGTTTTCATTTCGATGGATCGTTTACTTGGAAATGTGTATCTCAACGTTGGAGCCGGTGACTCGAATGTCATGGGAGAGTAACTGCACCTCGGGAGCCGTGACGCATTCGCCGGTGGCCAAGGCATACTGAAAGCCATGGTAAGGGCAGGTGAGAATCCCATCCTGGACTTCCCCCATTTCCAAAGACATGCCCATATGCGCGCAGGCGTTTTCGAAACAGGAAATTCGTGAGCCTTGGCGACTAAAGAGCAAAGAATGTCCGTCAAGCTCTTTCACCAGGATCCCTCCGTCGGGGATCTCCTCCAGTTGGAGAGCGACCTCCCAGTTCGAATCCCGGGATTTGGCAAAGGGACTGACCATATGCAGGGGAACACCATTACCGGTCTGCGCCTGAGCCAGCCCTTTGACCTTGTGGATGGTGCGAATTTCCGGGCACTGTTCTCTGATGGCTTTTTCCACACCTTCAGTCAACGTCAAATTGGAAGAGGGGCAACCGTCGCAGGCTCCAAGAAGACGGATTTCTACGGTGTCGGGCAGCTGGAGACGGACGAGTTCCACATTCCCGCCGTGTGACTGAAGAAGAGGACGAACGCTACCCAGAGCGGCTTCCACCCGCTCATTCAATGAAGGCTTGACTAATCCCAGATGCCGGAGGACGGCATAGACCACTTCATCTGAGGCCGCCTGGTGTAGCAGTTCCTGCGTTGTTGGATCGGCTTTAAAAATGAGGATGATACGGGATAAGGCTTCCCGGTGTAGTTGATCGATCGACTCACGCAAGGCGAGGACCGTCTGCCGATGCGGGTCCTCCCACTGGGAAACAATCGTCTCCAACCGTTCGATTGTGCCAAGGAAAGAGGCTAAATCAGGTTTGGTTCCTTGCACGAATTCCTCCTTCGCAACGATCGCAGGTGGCTTGACGCTCATCCCCTGCTCACCGGTATTTCAAATCTCGAAACAGTCGGGGTTGAAGGGCACCAACGAACAAACTGCTCAGGGCCACCGAAAACCACAGGGCGAATCCGATTTTCACAAAGACCACAAACAACACCGCTCCTATCCCGACTCCCAATCCGGCCAACATCATGACCTTGAAAGGGTCTTGAAATAACTTCCCATTGCAAAACAACACGACCGAATTCCAAAACATGTCGAACATGAAGATTCCCTCTTCGTCAGAACGATCATCAGAGGAGCGCTGCTAAAATAAGCAGGCCAATCAGCACACCCGGAACGGACGCAATCGGTCCAAAGAACGAACCCATCAAGGCCGCCAGCTCATAGCCAAGCGCATTTCCACCCACGAGAATGCCACCGATGGCCCCACCAAGCGCGCCAAACACTAGAGCGATCGCAAGAAAAAATAACCCTGAACCGAATGTCACTTGCGGGTCGGCAGCCGAAAAAATGGACAGATCCATCTTGCTCACCCCCTTTCCAGGATTCCGGTTAGGTCCGGGTCAACATCCCATTGCCGGATGTGCCATGAGGGGAAGGCAGGGAAGGATCATTCCTCTGCAATTCCTCCTCAAGTTCCGCCAACATGTCATGAGTGATCGTCACTTTGTCTGATTCCCCATATTGTTCAAAGATCGCACAGGCCTGTTGATAATACGTCCGGGCCAGCGCCAGATTATGCTGCTTGCCCAGCTCAGGATGTTCAGTATCATCGGGAAGGTTTCGCAGCGCATTGGCTTTGTTTGAAATCGTATTCGCATACCCGAGAGGCGTATCCTTCGGGTTCCGCACTTTTAAGGCTTCATCATAGGCCGCCACGGCCCGGAGATTATTGCCCACGGAATGGCTGCTTGAAGCATATTGCAAGGCATTTCCAAGATTATTTTGCAGCATGGCATATTCCGTCGGATGATCCACGAGCGTAATAACTTTCAGGGCTTCTTCAAAGGATTGCACCGCCAGAGCCTCCCGTATTTTTCCATTCTGGTCCGTCACAGGAATGGAGAGATACGCCGTGGCCAAATTATTGTGCAGGATGGTGAATTCCGTGGGGTAGCGTTCACGGGTAAATGTCCGGAGTGCCCGTAAATAGAGATTGATGGCATCGGAAATTTTGCCGCGTCCTAACCCGGCCAGGGTCTGCAATGTCAGCCCGAGATTGAGTTCCGCTTCCGCCAGTTCTTCGGGTGAACCATGGTGTTTCAAGACCGCAATTGCATCCTCAAATGCGGCTTGAGCTTTCTCCAAATTGTCCGGGACATTTTGCGGCATACTATTCAAGGCGGTTCCCATGCGAGCCTGAACCCGTGCGTTCAACAACGGTTCATCGGTTGGACACAGGGAGAGAGCTTTAGCATACAGCGAAGCGGCATGATGGAGGTCTTGAGAAGATTTGGGTTTTTGCTGGAGGCCCATGGCAATTTCCATGAGCATCTCCACTTTTTCAACAGGGGTGGCATCAGGAGATTCGCTAGCAGCTAGAGCTGCTTTGACGCGATGATCGGAAAGGCCAGAAAAGGTTTCCTGATTCATGCTGAATCGCTCCTTGTTTTATTATTTGACGGCCAATCATGGATGTCAACTAATATTTCAAAGTGAAAACTTAGTTTGCAGTAAGCAATGAAAGAACCATCATCCTCTTAGCCGCCGACAAGGTTCGCATCGGAAAAATCCCTTCAGTCAAAAATATTGCTTGCCTTCGAAAAACCCAAATGAAATTCGGCGTTGACCGGATGTGAAGGTAAAAAATCACAGAGCAATCACACGTGAGCCTTTTCCTCGAGATAGGCCGATGACGGCATCTGAATCATCAGCCCTGCTGATTTCTCGTCCCAGGACACTGAAACCAATTGATCAAAGTGTTCATCAATGCCATGCACGCGACAGAATTCCTGTGCATGAATGACCCGGTCTCCCTGGGCATTACGAATTTTCAACAGTAAGCCGCCTGCACCGGTATTGACCACCGGAAGGATCAAGAGGGTACGATCCTTTTTCATTAACATTAAAATGACACTGTGAAGCTGCGGAAAATATTGCTCATACAGTGAGGCATTGAGATAGAAATTACCGTTCCGGATATGTAGGCTGGCCTCCGGCCCTTGGGAGTGGAGAGTGGGCTTACCCTCTTGTTGATTCATGGCGCAGAACATGGCGTCTCACCTCATCCCTGATATGACCAAATACCTTTTCGACCCCCTGCTTGACGGGCGCGGTAAGCTCCAGACCAAACGAGGTGTCCTCTGCCTCGACTAAATACACCGTCACGTCTTTGGGAAAGGAACTCCCAAAAATCTGTTGCCCCGCATAGAGCGCATGGTCCCACCGGAAATTATGCAGACTGTAGCCTGAAGGTGGTCGATTGATGACTTCACTACCGGGAACCTTAAAGATGGTTCCAGAGGCGGATCCCGTCACTGCCGCATCAATGATGATGATTCTGCTGGCATCACGTGCCTGGAACATGACTTCCATGCCTCCGGTCCCGGCATCATACACCTGAACAGCGGCATGGGGATGGTCTCTGAAATAGTCTTGAAGCCGTTGGGCCACCACGATTCCCACTCCGTCGTCTCTTCGGTTCAGATTGCCGCAACCGATAATCACTAGCATCTCTGAACCTTCTGGAAGTTTTTCCCTCAAATTCGCCACAGACGACACGACCAATCCTTTTCTACTGGAATCGCCAATTCGGGCAATTCGCAGTATTGTTGATGCACAACATAATACATGCACGTCTCACAAGATTGGACGATTTCCTCGTCCATCTCCTCCTGAGGTCGATAGGGATCTAACTGAAAACCGGCGATCTGTAACTTTCTCTCATAGTCATCAGGCCTAAGGGACTTCAGGCGATGAACTAGATGGTTGATGTCCTCACTCGTGTAGGCACGGGGTTCCAATTCGGTCTGAAGCCCTTGCTCCAAAAGAGTTCTCAAATGTTTTCTCAGGGCATCTTGTTCAATTTGAACCATGAATTCCCTCACTCAACTTGGAAAAGCCTTCCACAGTCAGCTCGGCGTTCTCCTGGAATCCCATGAAATTAGATGCGCCAGAGACGGCAATACCAGTCTGGTTCGACTGGAAGATCTAATTCAGGCAAGTCACACCATTTCCGGTGGACAAGATAATACATACACTCCAAACATCTCATTTGGTCCGGCCCGTATGGTTTATCGGCAAAACCAGCCAGGATAAGTTTCCCCTTCAAATCATGTGGATCAAGCTTGCGAACATCGGAAAGCAGCTGTGCGAATTCCACCTGAGTTTCGGGGAAGGGCTCGGTTTGGGTTTTTAAACCGGATGCCAGGAGTTCGCCGATTTCCTGGCGGAGTTTTTCTTCTTCCTCATTACGCATGGAAGGACGGACCCCCATTCAAATGTGTTTCGACCCTATGCTACTCCCCTATCCTCACTTTCACAAAATGAAATGGGCATAAGGTTAGACAACTCCTCCGGCCTTTTCCGGCCGCCTTACCCGATTCGGAATCTGGCCAATTCCTTGCCGGTCTTCCGATCATGGGCATGAACCGTGCACACCAGACAGGAATCAAATGATCTCGCGACATGGCCAACTTCCACCGGATCTGTGGGATCGGCGATCGGCGCACCAAGGAGGGCTTCCTCGATTGGACCTGGGTTACCTTCGGCATCCCGCGGGCCGACGTTCCAGGTTGTGGGCGCCACAATCTGATAATTTTTTATCTTCCCTCCCTTAATATCGATCCAGTGGCACAAAGCCCCCCGGATGGCTTCCGTCGCTCCCCAACCCCGTCCATCTTCTTCTTGCGGCTTCATATACCAAGGACCGGCAAGCTTAAATTCACGGAGGCACCGTTCGGCTTGCCGATACAACTTCACCGTCTCATGCATGCGGGCCAGTTGCCGCAAATGAAGGCTGGGGCCTCCCATTCTCTTATACACATCCAAAATAAATCCGTCGTAATGCTGCCAGTCCTCACCATGTCTTCCTCCAGCGACCATTTGCCGGGCGAAGGGACCGGCTTCGAGCCGTCCCAGGTCAAGATGGCGGACCGCCGTGCACCAGGAGTAGGTTCCTGCGAAATCCGTGTCATTGTTCTGAACGGCCTTGGTTGTCCGATCGTAGGGATGCACATCGCTTCCCCCTTCGTCATACCAGGAGTGGGTGGTGTTCTCACGGACCACATCCTGACTGACCTCTCGATGGGTGTCCGTTGCGCCATCATAGACTCCGCCTTTCATAATGACGGAAGACTGGCGGGTTTCAATCGTCGGCTTCTGATATTTATCTTCATGTGGCAGATAGCCCCAGGAGAAGTATTTCCCGACCCCACCGCCATACTTGCCTAACCCGATATCCAGTCCCATACGCCAATAGAACCCGAGATCCGAATTGGCGTGAGCAGGGTTTTCATCCAACCAGGCCATAAAATCGTTATACGTCTTGATTTGCTCGTACCGTTCCAGTGAACACCCTAACCAGACCGGCTCCAGCCAATTGGTTTTGTAGTATTCCAGGATGGACCAGGCCCGGGTGATATCCGAGAGGGTTGGCGCGCACATCACCCCTCCGGGAACCATGTAGGAGGAATGCGGCCATTGCCCTCCCATAATGGCGTAAATTTCCACTGGCTTCCCGGAAATGGTGACCCCGATTTCGTACGACTTGCCGGTGAAGGGCGCAAACCGTTTGCAAGCCTCTTCATAATATTGATTCTTCCGGTATTTTTTGTTGGTGAGATCAATCGCATAGAGGCCATAAAAATACCGGGGTTGGCTTTGCAGGCTTTCAACAATTTGCCCCAGGTTCCTGGCCAGAATGGCATTACGCGGAACAGTGGTTTTCCACGCGGTATCCAACGCCCAGGCCGCGCACGTCAAATGGGATGCGCCGCAAATGCCACAGGCCCTTGGGGTCACTACGAGTCCCGCCTGAGGATCCTTGTCGCGCAGAATGATCTCAAACCCGCGGAACAACTCGGCTTGTGTCCACGCATTGGTGACCACCCCATCATCCACCTCAACCCTCACATCCAGATCACCCTCCACCCGCCCAACCGGGGAAATATCTAATGTTTGGACAGCCATGGCTCATCTCCTTCTGTTATCGAGTGATAAAACGGATTCAACGGCTAGACCACGAAGATATCCTGTTCCGCCCACGCCGGTGCGGCATTTTTCGCGGCGCCGGTGAGCGCGATGTACCCCTTCTTATCAACCCCCAAGGGCAGATCTTTGGGTACGCCCATGACCGTTTGGGTTTTAAAAACGGTGCCCGGAGCCAGATCAAAGAACGGAAATTCCGGTTCAGTGCAACCGAGACACGGCATACCGGAACGCGTTTTAGAAGACTGCCGATTCCAGAGAATCCGGTTACACGGAGAGTGGGTCATCGGTCCGCGGCAACCCAGGTCATAGTACAAACATCCTTTGCGTTGGCCGAATTCCGTGGCCGAAACCTTGTAGGCGAAGTGCATATTCCGCGTGCATCCGGTCTGGGTAAAGCTCTGGAAAAAAGTCTTGGGCCGTTGAAAATCATCCAAGGCCACTTCCGCGCCTCGTCCCGTGGCCACCGCTACGACAATCTGGGTGATCCAGTCAGGATGGGCGGGACATCCGGGAATATTGATCACCGGCAACCCTGCCTTCGACCGGAATTCTTTTCCTAAAAATCCTCCATGACTCCTCTTCAAAAATTGCAATCCTTGGGAGTCACTGGGATTCGGGGCGGTTGCCGGAATTCCCCCCCATGTGGCGCAATCACCAATCGCCACCACATATTGAGCCGCATCAGATAATTCCCGCACCCATTCCTTCATGGGCCTGGCGGCAAAGCGATTCCATTGCCCTGTTCCGTTCGGAGCATTCACGACGGTCCCTTCGAAGACAAAAATGTCCAACGGGATAGCCCCGGAAATGCAGTCACGGAGGATCTTCTGAAGATTATCTCCCAACTCGACTCCCAAAGAAGGGTGCCATAAGACATTGATTCCAAAATCTGTCACCAGATCACACGCACTCGGTTCTTCCGCATTCAAAAATGACATGGTATTTCCGGAACATGCCCCACCTTGCAGCCAGAGTAGATTCGCCATGGTCGTACTCCTCAAAAAGGGTTGTCAGAACGCGACAATATTTCAAGACATAACAACGTGCAGTCATCCATGAGAATGAGCAACAACCAGACCAAACAGTGTGGAAAAAGACGAGCAGGACAGTTTGGGAATATCTCTGCTATTCCATGAGGTTGAGGTAGGAGTGGGATTTCAGCCGAACCCAACCCGGCTCTATCCTATGAAAAGAAGGTTTGCAGTTATTGGGAAAGTGCAAAGAAGGTTGCCATATTTGTCATGGGATTCGATTCAACGAAACAGACCGGTTTTGTGAAGGTTCAAAGGAGAGAAGTTTGAGAAGATTCAGGATGCGAAGGGCGGATCCGTATGGCAAGAGGTTGGACCTGGAGAAGAAACCCTACCGCCCAGAAAGTCGGCCAAAAGAGAGGACTGCAATTATCCACGGCGGTTCCCGCACGCCGGGCATTGGGTTTCGAGTGTATAACCGTACCAAATGCCCTGACAACGACTGCACCAATGTCCGTTCGTCTGCTCTTCAGTCAACTCAAGATGGCGAGCGAGTGGAGTGATCCCGAGTTCCTTCATCTGTGGGGCTGGGCGTTCAGGAAGCATCCCTGAACGATCCTTGGTATGTCGCAGCGTCTCACCCTGAGGAGAAGAAGGGTATTCCCCTTCGGGTGAACGATCAGCATCGGATTTCACCATGGGCTTAGTGCGTCGCGTGATACAGGTTGTAACGTTTGATTTTATTGGCTAACCCCACGCGTGACAATCCCAGTTCCTTGGCCACCTTACTTTGGTTCCAGCGATGCCGGATAAGGGATTGAGAAACAATCCGAGCTTCAAGCCGTTCCACCTTCTCCTTTAAGGTTCGTCCGCCGTTGACGTGCCCGCGACCCTTTAAGCGATCGTCAGAAGGGAGGGCCCGGGTTAGTTCCGGTGAAAGATGCTCAATGGTCAGGAATTCGCCATCACCGGCCAGGGAAACCATCCGATGGATTTCGGTTTCCAGCTCCCGGATATTTCCTGGAAATGGATAGGCCTGGAGATGGTGCATCACTTCGACGGAAATGCCGGCTATTTTCCGATTCAGACTTTCGGAATATTTACGAGACAGGTATTCGGCCAGGACGGGAATATCTTCCGGCCTGTCGCGAAGCGGAGGAATAAGGATTTCAAATCCGCGCAGACGAAAATACAGATCTTGCCGGAATTTCCCTTCTTTGACGGCTTCCTTAATGGGCTGGTTGGAGGCAGCAAGAATCCGGACATTCGCATGCTTGGTTTGTTCCGTCCCCAAGGGCTTGATTTCCCCTTCCTGTAAGAATCGAAGCAGACTCACCTGGAAGGTCGGAGAGACTTCTGAGATTTCATCCAGGAACACCGTGCCTCCGTCCGCAGCAGAAAATAATCCTAATCGATCGCTCACGGCGCCGGTGAATGCCCCGCGTTTATGGCCGAAAAGCTCGGAGTAGAGTAATTCGTCAGGTAAGGCCCCACAATTTTGCGTCAAAAAGGGATACCCCTTTCGATCGCTGAATCCATGAATGGCTTGAGCCATAAGTTCTTTGCCCGTTCCCGTTTCACCTTCGATGAGCACAGGCAGATCGGTCGGTGCCGCCCTTTTGGCCAGATTACAGACCGCCAACATACTGTCGCTGGCGAACACGAGTTTGCCGAATTCATAACTTTCCCGAATGAGTTTCATGAGGCCATCCTTTGGACTGCGAAACGCACTATCGGAAATTTTCAATTCACGACTTAGGAACCGATGGCGTCGACTCAATTCTCGACTTTCCAACGCACGATTGACCAACAGCAACAAATGCCAGGGAGGAATAGATTTGGGCACCACCTGATAGACCGCTTCCCGTTTCATGATATCCGAGATAGCCTGTTCATCTCCTGAGTCACTTAGTAACACCCGGACCACATTAGGGTAGAGCACCCGGATTTCTTGAAAGAATTCGACGCTCGAAACATCGGCAATCCCGTCATCGAATAAGATGACGCCTATGGTGGGAATCTGGTCTAACACCTGCCGGGCTTGTTTTCCTGTCGTCGCGGTCAAGACCTGGTAATCTTTGGACAAGCAGGAAAGGAGGGCCTTACGCTTCTCAGGCTCACTTTCAATGAGGAGGATGGTTTCTTCCACGTCTTCCCTCTTCAAGTAAGCTTTCAAAGTGTTAATTTAGTTTCCATCAACAAAAAACGCAACCGTGAGGGCATTTTATAAGGATATTACGTATAAGAAATTTGCCGGATTGGTTCCATGTTAAAATCTTCCGTCTACGGCTTCCTTTCATGACACAGCTCCTGTGGCGATTCTCGCTCTTTTCAAGGTGTCCATCTCACCTGGACCACAGCAAGCTTCCCTTTATTCTGTTCCTCTTGTCTTTCCAAAAAAATGCGGATTTTATTATTTCTCACATAGAGAGCGGACTTCCTAAAGGCCTCGGGGTAGCTCTCCTTACTCTGACGACACCAAGACCATAACGTGTATAATTAGATGAGACATTTTCCAAGACCATTTTGGAACAGGGTTCCCCCAAAGGCTTTCTAGGAACTAATTGAGAGGTATAACGAAAAAAGTGGTTACACAGAATTCAGTCAAAAACGAGAAAATGATGACGACACTATTTGCGGTGTGTGGACAACTGAAAAGAAAAATGCTTATTTTTCTGATGGTAAGTCTTTTTTTGATAGCACCTTTCGCATCAGCAGGCCCATCTTCCTTTAGAATTATCCTCGGCACATTCTCTCCGTATTATTCCCCGAACATCGCCCACATTAGAACAGGCACTCTTATTTCCTGGGAAAACCCGACCGCCGACCTTCATTCCATTACTCACGATGGGTGTAAGAACGGTGAACGATGTGCCTTTGATTCCGGCCCTCTTGGCCCCAACCGCACATTCACGCTTCGTCATTTACCGCCCGGCCACTATCCTTACCATTGTTCATTTCATCCCATCATGCAAGGAACCCTGGTGGTGATCGGGCCTGACACTTCAGGTGAGACATAAAATGTTCAGATGAGGACCATCAATAAATCTCAATGAATACCCGATAAGTACACAATCGGTGTCAGGACGGCCAACAAGATCACTATAACCTCATATGAGCAGCCCGATAAGCTACACATACACACGAAAGGATAAGTCCAAACATCGGATAACTACATCTCATGACTGCATTTATTGCCCATTAAAAAAACCGGTCTTCTGGCCATTGCTATTTCTACTTTTTCTGTTCAGTCCTTTCATATTTTCTTCCGAAATCTCGAAAACATCTCCTACCGTTAAAATTGCAGACCTCCCTCATGCCATGAGTCAAGACATACCCCAGGATGCCATTGACAGCAAACCACTTCCCTCAAGGGGTCCGTTCCAAGACCCAACTTCTCAAAAATAATACAAGGTATTTTGGGAAGGAATGTGGACAGGTACACACAACGAAACCGTTGTGGCCATTACATCAGTAACCATTCTGGACGGAGAGGCTTTACTTACTGAGGACCCCTTCCACCCAGGGATTCCAGGTCATCTCAAACGGATACCTACGTTCTGGGTTTCTCTCGAAAGGAGCCGAGAAATACATTCGCACAGAGGATAAAGGCTCCCAGCAATAGACCACCCACCCCGGTATAAGCAAAAAACTCTGTCAGAATATGCGCGTGAGCCGGTCCCCGACCAATGGACGGCGCCAACCAAAACATGGTGTACCAGGAGAGTGGATAGAAACTGCTCAGTCCCAGAAGGATCGCGGAGGCTTTCTAGGTGGGTTTAAGTGTGGAAAATATGACAAGGATGACCAAGCCAAGCGAAAACGCCGCAATGCCTGTGGCATGGAAATGAGCCCGTTAAGCGTAATGCCAAATTTTGTCAGCACTTTTGGAATCATGCACATCCGGATTAGCCGTGACCCCTTGCCCAATATAATCCTTGAACACATCTTCATTGACCCCAATCACAATACCCATTCTCAGGCCAAACAATAGCTTTAACAGTACAAGTGCCAGGCCGATCGTAACGATGGTCAACTCTTTTTCCATGCTCTTTGAATTGTTCATTAAAATGGTTTTTCCTTTTAATTGCATACCGAAACGACGGACGTGTGTCTTCGCATGAGGTTCACACATCGGGAGTGTTGAATAATAAGGATGTTCAAGGGCAAATTTGCCCAGGATTAAATTTCTCATCAAAGGCTCCGGGTCGGTTCAAAAAGGTCCATCCAGCAAGGCCGCACCCGTTTTTTCGCGCTGAGCGTACGCTTAGTACGTGAGCACGGGAAAATGGCGAGAACGCCGCTGGCGGCTTTTTTCAACAGACCTACATCAGAATATGATACGCAAATGAACGTACCATGAATGCCCCCTGATTTTTTTTCATGAACGGCATCCAAAGATAGTATTTCTGTTAGGGATTCTCAAGGAAGGATAAGCCGGAATTGAACCGCTCTCATCGCTTCGCCTTAGCATGATGAGTTGCTCCCAGGGTCCTTGGGCATCGGGTTATACCCTTCTTCCTCAGTTATCTGAAGCCGGCAGGAGATCTTCACGGGTAACGGGTGATTGTGTATACCACGTTCTGACCAAGTCACTCCATGAAGTGGGAATCATCGGCCTGAAGATGCACCCGCCGGGCAGGCATGATAAAGTAATGAAATTTTAAAGGGTCCCATAAAGGTTTCCCTGCTTTCAGGATTGTTGACATGTTGAAAACTCTGACAATGGGAGTCTTCTGCTTGATGTTTGGTGCCTGTTCGAGCGTTGAACCGGCAGGAAAGTTACCCACGGCGTTGTCAGTTGACCTCTCCCGATATAGCGGAATGTGGCATGAAATTGCACGACTGCCGATGTGGGGGCAACGAAATTGTCTAAGATCTACAGCCGAGTACCGGTTCCTGGAATCGGGGAAGGTTGCCGTGCGAAACGCATGTACCACCTCAACCGGTGAGGAGATCAGCATTGAGGGAGTGGCCACGGTGGTGGACCCTGAACATCGGGCAAAGTTGAATGTGGTCTTCGACCAGTGGGCAGCTAAGCTTGTGGCGTGGTTTACTTCGTCAGAGCAGGGGAATTACTGGATCCTTCGGGTCGACCCCGACTACCGGCTTGCGATCGTCGGTACCCCTGATCGTGACTACCCCTGGCTCCTGGCACGAACCCCCTCGATCAATGAAGCAAGTTATCAGGACATGGTCTCGTTTAGTCACCGACTTGGCTTTCAAACAGAGCATTTAATCCGTGCCCCGGTCAGCGCCGATTAAGTTCTTGCCTTCCCCAATGAAATATCAAAATATTCCGAAAGTGGAATTAATAAGCCGAAGAATTTTCCTAACGCGGACTTTTTGCCGTTCTCTAATGCACGGAAGCATACTGCCGGTCCTCGCGGTTTATGGTATTTCTAAGCACAGCGAATCCACTAAGGATCGCTTGGACTCATGCTTGCTATTTTGACAGTGTGTAAAATCGGTCTTTCACAATTTTGCCGTTAGAATATTTATCAAAGCTCTCTCCCATGGAATCACCGAGTTCTGCCAATCTCGTGTCGGGATGAGGGTGAGTTTTAAACAGTAAGGCGACGCTGCTGTCATTGAGACCCGCATGGCCAATTTCCTGCAACACCATTGGCAGGCCATAGGCGTCATAGCCGGCCCTGGTGGCCAACACCACTCCAATTCTGTCGGCCTGATATTCGGCATCTTTATCCAATCCGCGAGCCATCACTTCTGCTCCACTCCCAATAAGATTATTCACGGCCTGCTTTGCTTGTTCATTCTTCATTTTGCCGAGTTTTTGGGAAAACACGCTGCTTCCCATATCAATCGCCTGGCTTTGTTTAATAATGGTTAAATGATGCTGTTTGATGACATGACCAATTTCATGTCCCAGGACTCCAGCCAATTCCGCTTCAGAATGAAGTTGGTGATACAAACCTTTCGTGAGAAAAATAAATCCACCCGGCGCAGCAAAGGCATTGATATCCTCGGAATCAATCACCCCAAAATACCAATCAATGTCGGTTCTTCCGCTCTGCAGACTTAGCCATTTTCCAACGTGATTGACGTACCGTTGCAGGCGTTCATCCTTGACCAGGGGCGCAGCCCCAAGCAATCGTCCGGCGATCTCTTGACCGATGGCTATTTCCTCTTCTGTGGAAGTCCCTTTGGCCAGGTCGGTCAGGTCTGTCAGCGAAGGAGTTTTCTTACCCGTCTTTTTTTGTGGAGTACCTTCTTGTGTTGTTCCGGTGGTGGTTTCATCCGGCTGCCCAAATTGTTTGAGGGCATCACCCAAATCAAATGCATGAGTGATGGTTGCCAACCCGAAGATTACCAATGTCAGAGTCAATGCACGCAGAAGAAATTCTTTCAAATCCGCACTTGCCTGTTGATTGAGGAACACCAGAGGAACAGGGCGTAAAAATCGAGAGAGTATATTTTTCTTCATATTATGCTGATTGCTCATGTGTCTAATTCCCGTCTGTCGTTTGTAAGAACGGAACTTTTTGTACTTGTAACCCTGCCTGATTGGCAAAATTTTGTGCTTGTTTCTTTGAAGTCCGATAGGTTTTCAATGTCTGAAATTCCTGTTCATCAAATTCGGCCTCTTTTAAATCCTCTTCATCTAATCCGCGAACTCCCGTAGCGGCCACAACATTTCCACTACCAGCCCTCCCAGTGGCCAAGCCCAATACTCCTGAGGCTTCCGTCGCCGCGGAAACCTTTTCCGCAGAGGCCCCCCGTCGAATATAGAGCATTCTCACCCATCCGGTTTTATCTTTACGGGACACCTCTAACCATCCACCTTTTCTTCTCAGAATCTCCACGGTGTCGCCTTCCTTTAACGATAGCACTTCTCGAGCATCCTTAAAGGGTTCGCTCATGACCTGGCACGCTCTAACGGCTACACCAGGATCCGAAGCTTTTCCCTCTGCGGGAAAGACTCCAATCATGACTATTGTCAGGAAGGCAAACCATTTCCTCATCACAGTCCTCCTTCTAGCGTTATACAGACACGGCGGTTCCGGGTGCAAAACTGAATGGGTTTTGGATTTTCGGGTAAAGGATCAATATGTTATCTCAATCGGCTGCTCTTTGAGATTGACCATGGCTTTAATCACTAAATGTTGCCAAGCCTCCATTCTCGATTTCTCATCGCCATAGGTCAGAGGTCCTTGGCACCATCCAAGCTTACATCCTATTCTATCGTTTTCACAGATGCTGCGAGCAACTTCTCGAACCAGAGATACCGTTTGTTCCCCAGATTTTCCCACCTCCCATGGCTTTGTTTCCACATGATTTTCCACCCAATAAATGAGAAACATATTCTGAAAGGCTTTTTCAATGCCGGCAGGTTTTCGGGAGAAGGCTTCTATCGTAAACCCAACCTTCTTGTCATACAGGCCACGCTTCAGCAGGGTCAAGAATCTCCCTTCCGGGATTTCCTCCAAGCTCTCCGGTTGAACCACCACCACCACGGTATATTGCCATCCGGCCACACCCTCTTCCACATTGAGCCAAACATATTTTTCCATGATCGTGGCTTCGGCATAGGCATACACCCGCGCGAGAGAAAAATAGATCAAGCCGGCGGTGATGGGTGCCGTCAAATCAAGGTAGTAGGTGGTAAGATTCAAGCTCGCGAAAGTAAACGCCATCAAACCCACTTGCGAACCGGCAAACACCATATCTATGGCTTTGCGTTTAACCCCAGTCAAAAAGGCCAAGGCTGTGATCCAGATGAGTCCAAGGGCGAGTGCGGTAAAGAGCCAGGGGTTTTTGGCCTGGGTAATCCAATCTCCGTTCTTGATATTTCCAATCGCCGTGGCCAGAATTTCCACACCGGGATGAATCTTCTCCATGGGAGTGGGCTTGGTGTCGAACAGGGCCGAGGCTGTAGACCCGATGATCACAATTTTTCCAGTGAATTCATCCGAAGCCCGTTGCTTATCTCTCCTCAAAAAATCGTCAAAGACGTCACTAAAGCGAACCGATCCGAAGGACCCGAATTTTCCACGCCAGTTTAAAAACACATCTGAATCATTCGGTAATCTCCACCCCAGCGTTTCCCCGATTTTGGCCGGCAGGGAAGGTATACGCCATCCAAAATGATCACGATAGATGGGGTATTGCCGAACAATGCCATCCCGATCCGGATAGACATTGTTGGTTCCCACTCTTTCACTCTGAATAATGCCGGTGAATGCGGGCAAGACCAGGGCAATCCCTTTCTCATCCTGTGACTCCCCATGAACGGGTTCTATGCCGGGAATCATGGAAGGCGTCACTTTGCTGAGTTTATCGTTCGTTGGTGATAACCGCATCATGGGGAAAAATGTATTTTCTGAATCACTGACGACGTCATTGAAGTACGAATCTGATTCTTTATTGAACACATCAGGATCACTAAATAAAATATCAAATACCACGGCAGAGGGCCGTTGCTCCTGTAGCATTTCCAGAAATTCCGCAAAGACCTGACGGGGCCAGGGCCACCGGCCATATTCTTGAGCCATGGCCTCCAAACTGGCTTCGTCAATATCCACAATCACAATGTCGGGGTCGGCTTTGTGAAACAGGACCCGGTTTTTCATGATCACATCAAATGTCTTCAGTTTCATTCCGCGAATCAGTTCGAACGAGCCGGCATCCAATACCACGAGGACGCTACAAAAAATCGCCAAATAGAGATAAAATCGACCTTGCGATTTCGTCACATAGCGATATCCCAGCTGAATGAGTTTTTCAACAGAAAGATTCTTCATATGATGAACAAGGCCATGCACCGGGGCCCATTCCGAACGGATTTCCTGCCCGGCATCAAAAGGTGAAAAAACGAATGGAAGACATGGCTAAAAAAAGTCCGCACAAAATCCGCAGAAGATATCGTGGAGGTAGAAGGGTCAATTCTCAAGTGAAAATAGTAGCCAACACCTGGTAAAAAGTACAGGCTCTCTATCAGGCAAGTTTTTCAACGGTCTTTCTCTCACCTCTTTGTCATAACTTTTCCGTTGTTTCGGTGACCTTCATAAGGCCTCTTCCAAACATCCTGGTTCGACTTCTTTCTCATTCCAGACTAAGGGAACACCTCAGCTACGGAGGGGAAATCATCAATGTTTGGCAGGATTCTTCCGTCTTTATTTCGATGTATTTCTTTTACATTTGGCATATAATGCTCCATGCTCAACGCGGTCTCGCCATCTTCTTGGTCAAAACCAATGGCTCGGATCTTTTAACGCATTTTTTATCACGTGAAGACTGTCTCGGACCGCTTACGTTCGTCTCTGCGAGCCCCTGTAACTCGATATTCTCCCCCTTGGTTTCTCAAACTCCATCGACTATCACCAGGTACGATTGTGGTAGTGGGAGGAGCCGCTGCCATTATGATAGGCACGATCCTCTTACTGCTTCCGTGGGCAACACCGGCGTCAAAACCATTGTCAATCATTGACGCATTATTTACAGCCACATCAGCCGTCTGCGTCACTGGCCTGATCGTAACCGACACCGCTACGGACTTTACGGTGTTTGGCCAAACGATTGTTCTCATTCTTATTCAGATCGGTGGACTGGGGTATGCGACGCTTGTCACCATGCTTCTTCTGACTATGGGGCGCCAAATAGGGCTTAGGGATCGGCTGATGATGGCTGAAGCCTTAAGTTCACTCAATTTGCAAGGATTAATTCCATTTATCAAGACCATTGTCCTGTGGACTTTTATGCTCGAACTGTCAGGTGCCATCTTTTTAAGTATTCGTTTTTTTCAAGACTACCCGCTTGGTCAGGCCCTTTACCATGGAACCTTTCAAGCAATATCCGCTTTCAATAACGCCGGATTTTCTTCATTTTCAACAAATTTAATCGCCTATCAGACCGATCTCACAGTAAATCTAATCGTGCCAATTTTGATTGTGTTGGGAGGTTTGGGATTTATTGTCCTACTTGACCTGGCGCAAATTTTTCGGGGAGAACGTCACCGCCCTCAGGCTCATTCCAAGCTGGTGCTTGTCATTACCGGATTCCTGATTATCGGAGGAGCTTTGAGTCTCTTGCTTCTGGAATGGAATAACCCCAAAACCCTGGGAGATTTACCGATGATCGATAAAGTCCTGGTGGGGACCTTTCATGCAATTTCGGCCAGGACGGCAGGCTTCAATACTCTAGATTTGAGTCAATTGGGGAATGCCTCTCTCTACCTCATTGTTATTTTCATGTTCATCGGCGGGTCACCTGGGGGGACCGCTGGTGGAATCAAGACGACCACGTTCGGGATTATTGGGATGTTTGTGTGGACAACCTTGCGGCATCGTGAAGACGTGAATTTTTTTTGGCGCCGAGTACCCACGATCGTCGTTCACCGAGCCCTGGCATTAGCTATTCTCGCCATGCTTCTCTTAACCGTGTTCACGCACCTCTTGTCCATGGTTGAAACTCATCCATTTCTCTCTCTCCTGTTTGAAGTCGCGTCGGCCTTGGGAACGACTGGGTACTCTGTGGGCAATGGCGGCGTACTAAGCCTCTCTGCATCCCTGACAAGCTTTGGTAAATTCGTTATTATTTTCTGCATGTTCATCGGGCGATTTGGTCCGTTGCTGCTCGGACTCGGATCTTTTCAGGAAAAAGGAAGAAGACTGTTTCGATTTCCTGAGTCAAAAATTTCTATTTGCTAGCATTGCATTCGTCGCTACGTATTTAGGTCACTCCGAAAGGGACCCCCTCCAACATTCAGACAGGGAAGCAGACGACCGGCCAGGGGTAATTACAAACCTTCATGACCCTGAGCAAAACCATTCGTCAAGAGTTCTGGCGATCGCATCCGTGCCCAAGCCGTTTCAAGACAATTGGGAACACAGCATATTTTGGTCATGCACGTTGGACACCGGAGAGTTCATCTGTGGGTGAAAAATTATGTCCTTGATCGGCATGACGCAAGGCATCCAATCGAAGGTCGTACCGTTGTTCAGGTCCAATGTGATCCAAAACCCCCAATCCTTCCAGAACTTTGAGGACTCCCGGTTTAATTCCAACAAAGTATAGATTCTGGCGATGCGCCTGAACCATGCGAAGCATATCCTCAACCGCAAGGGCGGCAGTTCCGTCAATGGCCGAAACATCGGACAAATCGAGAACGACATGGGTAAAGGTGTTGAAGCCTTTGAGCGACTCCAATCGTCTCACCATAGTTTTTGCCGAACCGAAACTCATCGGGCCATCGACATGAATCAGGACAATTCGACCGGCGTTGCGTTCAAGAATGGCTTTTTCTTCTGGATGAAACGGAATCTCCTGTGTCGGCTCACTAATGACCCGTAAATTGGCTAATTCAAGTTCGGCCATGCGCTTTACAAATAACAGACTCGCCAGGACGATTCCCACGCCAACAGCCGAGATTAAATCCACAAGAACCGTAATGATCAGCACCACCCCCATAATCAGCACATCGGTTCGTGGGGCCTTAACCAGGTGTCGGAGTAATCTCCAATCAATAATATCCAACCCCACTTTGAATAAAATCCCGGCTAACACGGCCAAAGGGATCTGTTCCGCTAACGGTCCCAGTCCCAGCAATGTGGCCAATAACACCAATGACATGAGGATTCCCGATAGGGGCGTTCGGCCGCCACTCCGAATATTGGCCACAGACCGCATGGTCGCGCCTGCTCCCGGAAGGCCCCCAAAGAGACCGGCCACCATATTACCAACTCCCTGACCAATCAATTCCTGATTCGAATCATGTTGGGTACGGGTCATGTTGTCACAGACCAACGAGGTGAGCAGACTATCGATACTTCCAAGGAGAGCCAACACCACCGCCCCCTCTACCATCAGGAGCATTACACTGGTCTCCATGTCAGGGATGATAAAAGACGGAAAGCCTTCCGGAACATTTCCAATCACTGGTGCATGAGGGAAAAAGAAATAGGCCCCCAGGGTGCCTGCACATAGGGCCAGAAGTTGGGGAGGAATCAATTGACTCATTCGTACCGGTGTCAGATACATGATCGCAATAGTCAGGAGCCCCAGAATGGTCGCTTGGGGGAAAGGATTTGACAAAAACTCCGGGATGGCCAACAGATTTGCATAAATTCCTTCCGGTTTGGCCTCGAATCCCACAAGCGGTCCAACCTGCAAAATAAGAATAATGCATCCAATCCCGCTCATGAATCCTGAAATCACCGGATAGGGAACAAGAGCAATATAATGTCCGAATCCGAGCAATCCGAACAGAATTTGTAACCCTCCACCCATAATCACCACTGTAAATGCGAGGGCGGGATTGTCAGAGAATTGAACCAGAATTCCAGCCATCACAACCGTCATGGGACCGGTGGGGCCGGAACATTGCGCAGGGGTCCCCCCGAATACGGATGCGAACAATCCGACAAAGATAGCGCCATAGAGCCCGGCAATCGCACCGGCCCCTGAGGCCACTCCAAAAGCGAGGGCCAATGGTAGTGCGACCACAGCCGCCACCACACCACCGTAAATATCCCCTCGAAGATTATTGAAATGCAGTCCATGAATCATGGGCATCGTCTCTCTTACTCCTCTATGGATGAAATCCCTCGACACTATGATTTTTGGCAAATCAGGCGTCCTGCCTGCTTCCGTGTTTTATTTATGGGGTGCGTCGGAGAAGAACATGACCTTTGTCTTTACTGTAGATTAGCCTTCATCGTGTTTGTTGCAAAAAGAAATATCGGCAATAATAGAAGAAAAGGATTCTGAGATTGAGTTTTTTGCTCCTACCGCATAAATTAACGGGAATACGAATGAAATGGCAGAGGGGAAAACCTGACAAGACCATACGAGGCTGATTGGAATATTACTCAATCGGGGAAAAAGGTGGGAGTTTAGAGAGGATTTCCGGACGTCAGCACACCACAGCTCAGAGCAAACTGCACAAGGTCGGCACGACTACGAAGACCGAGTTTTTCCATAACTCTTGCACGATACGTTTCAACCGATTTGATACTAATCCCCAATTGTTCAGCAATGTGCTGATTAGTAAACCCTTGTGCGACCAGACCGAAAATCTCACGCTCTCTCGGACTGAGTTCTCCCAGCAATCCAGGGGTCCTGTCGGCTAGCCTTTTCTTGGGGGCACCGGAGAGATCCTGCCCCACCCCTTTCCCTACAGTCCAATCCACAAAGGTCTTTCCTTGGGCAACGGTACGGATCGCTGTCAATAATTCGGTGTCGGCCGCACTCTTGACGACATACCCCGATGCGCCGGCAGCTAATGACCCCCGAACGTAGCCGCTTTCAGTGTGCATGGTCAGAACAAGGATATTTCCGGAAGGACAACACTTTTTCAGTTCGCCGATTGTGTCAATATGCATATGACCCTGCATGGCCAGATCCATTAAGATGACATGTGGCAACAGCTCTTGAACGGCCTCAAGGGCGGAAGCGGCGCCTCCGGATTCACCAACGACTTCCATGTCCGGTTGCCCATTAATCAAGAGACGTAAGCCGGACCGGAGAACGGCATGATCATCGACGATAAAAATCCGAATTTTCATGCCCCCTCTCCTTTTAAGGGGATGTTGACATAGATGGTGGTTCCGGTTCCGGCAGATGATTCAATGGAAATCGAACCATTGAGCAACAGGGTTCGCTCCCGCATCCCGTGCAGGCCAAGATGCGCACCTGCCGCAGCCTTCTGAACAACCGCCTGAGCGTCAAATCCCTGACCGTTATCTTCCACAATAAGTCGAATCTGTGCCGGATTTTGCTGTAGAAGTATTGACACGGTGGTGGCCTTGGCATATTTGCCAACATTTGTCAGCGCTTCCTGAACAATTCGATACAACGCGGTCTCCACTGCGGGAGCAAGTCGGTCCTTACTTTGCCAATTTTGCGCCACATCCACCTCTATCCCATAGGTCGAACTAAATTCGGCCCCATAGCGGGCGATGGCTTCCTCTAATCCAAAATCATCCAGTACGCTTGGACGCAGACCTTTTGCCAGTCGCTGAACCTCCTGCAGTGTCGTACTCGTAATCTTTCGAAGATCATTCACCCGTGCTCCCATTCCATCTGAACGTGCCTCATCCTCAGCCGCACGAAGTCCAACCAGAAGAGAAGTCAAAGATTGGCCAATTTCATCATGTAATTCCCGACTGATTCGACGCCGCTCGTCTTCTTGGGCCGTCATGATTTTGTCCAACAGATGGCTATGAAGCGCCTCAGCGTCTTGAAGTTTTTGGTAAGCCAAGGCATTCTGAATGGCAATAGAGGCCACCTGCGAAACCCCAATCATGGTTTGCTGATCAACATGTGTGAAGCCACTGGCCTTCTCTTTGTTATGGACTTCAATACATCCCAAAAGAGTATCCTTGGCGTCGAGAATTGGAATGCTTAAGGCTGAGTGAATATCAAAGGCTTGACGAAAATCCTGCTCAATCTGTCTGTCCTCTTGCGCGTGATTCGTAAGGTAGGCAGTCTTATGCAGGAGCAGCCAGCCTGGTAGTCCCTGCCCCGCAGACCAGGAACGATGACAGAGTTTTATTGTCCGACCTTGAATATATTTTTCACATGTCAACGTTTCCCCCGAGGCCAACCCGGCAAACCCGGCATGGGCCTGGACCAGTTGAATGGCTTCTGTCACCAATTCGTCCAGGAGCGTTTCCAGCACGAAAGTGGAATTCAATTTTTCACTCAGACGAAGCAGGGCTCGAATAACATCTTCTTCCTGCTTTCGCTTGGTGAGATCCCCCATCACCGCGGCAAACCCATGAAGTTGATCATGTTCATCACGTAAGACGGTGATGCCCACATGCCCCCAAAACCTGGACCCGTTTTTGCGGACCAGCCATTCCTCCTTCATGACACTCCCCGAAACTCTAGCTTCAGTCAGAAAATTGGTTGGTTCGCCGGAGTCAATAGCTAATGATGCATATAACAGGCTATGAGGCCGCCCCAGAACCTCTCCCGTGGAATAGCCGAAAATATGTGCCGCACCGGCATTCCAACTGGCGACGTTCCCTTCCGGATCCAGCATCACAATTCCATAATCCTTGATGCTTTCGGCGACCAAACCAAATCGATCCTCACTCGTTCGAAGAGCTTCCATCGCCCGCCTTCGTTGGAGCGCCAAGAGGGTAATGCCCCAAATACCGGCGATACAAAAAGCCCTGTTGATGATGGGAAACCGGAATGGCCAGCTCAATGATGAAGGTGCCCCATCGGAGGTGAAAAATGTCAGGGCAAAGCCTATGATCGTGAGAGCGGTGCATCCAATGGCCACAACATATACCATCCTTCGTGGCAAACGTTGTGTCGCAAAGAACACCACCCCTGTATACAACATTTCTTCCGCAAATCCTCGCGGGAGCAGGAGATCAAACGTAAAAACCCCACCCGCCAGGATAAGGGTTAGGAAAAAATCTTTGGGGTTGTATAATTTGCTTGAATACATAAGGAGAAAATCCCGTTCTCCTCATTCATTGACGATTGCAGTAAATGCCTGAGTGGGAATCTACCTGGTTCGCGGACGATCGATGGCACTACAGCAACCACACCAGGCGCAAATGATTTCGTAGAGTTGAACGATACCCCATAACGTTGCGGGAATGATGATCACAAAGAGCGTGACGACCGCAAATAATCGCCATAGAGGATGTTTGGTTTTTGGTGGAAAATGTTGTGACATGGAATGTGCAAAAAATTATAGCAGGCCTCGTTTTTCAAGATAATCTCGATCGATCACTGTGGCGGGTTTTTGCGGGAGAGCTCCGCTTGATTGCAACAAGCGTTCAACATACTTTCCAATTAAGTCGGATTCCAAATTGACCGTGTCCCCTATTTGCTTAAGCCCCATGGTCGTCACTTTGGCGGTATGCGGAATGATGGCCACGGCAATAGAACGATCCGACACGGCATTGATGGTCAAACTAATTCCATCCACGGTAATTGAGCCTTTCGGCACACAATACCGGATAATTTCCTCTGGAGCTTCAATGGTGAGTTGAATTGAATTTCCATCCTGCTGACGGGCACGCAAGAGACCAATGCCATCGATATGGCCTGTGACCAGATGTCCTCCCATTCGGGTGTTGAGTTTCATGGCACGCTCCAAATTGACCGGTGTTCCGACAGTAATGGTTCCTAACGTTGTGCAGTTCAATGTTTCGGTGGACACATCAACCGAAAAACCCGTGTCACTCACCTGACTTGCCGTTAAGCAGGCACCGGCCACACTAATACTATCTCCCAGTTTGAGATCTTCTAAAGTCAGCGAAGCCAAAATAAAAAATTTTGCACCAGCTAAACTTTTATTTACTCCCTGAATCGCACCGATTTCTTCAATAATTCCGCTAAACATGTCCCACCTATTTGGTTATTGGAGATCGCTGTCTTTCTTTAAAAGAACATTTTTCACGACCACGATAAAGACCACCACTAAGACCACGACCCCGATGGCCGCCACAATCCCGATGATGAGATCTCCGGTTCCCATTTCTTCATTCATGGCGTTCGACTCCTTTGCCTTCCCTTCAGAAAAAAGTCCATTATAGCACAACTGGTTTTTTGATCCCCATCATTGTGCCACCAAAAAATGCCGCCGTCAGTAATAAGAGAACCCCAATACAGAAAAACCCTCCTCCATAGCCTAACGTGTTGATGAGGAGACCGGCCAGGAGCGGTCCGCCTGCATGCCCGATATCCATAATAGTTCCCCGTAATCCCATGCCGGCCCCTAGATCTTTTCCTTCTGAATAATCAGCAACCAGGGCTGTGGTCGAAGACGTTACCACCGCTTCACCAAATCCAAACGCTCCGGCGACCACTAACAAGAGAACATACCCCTGGATCTGGGGAATTACCATAACCATGAGGCCACACAGGCAAAGTCCTCCAAAAATCAAGGGCTGCCTTGCCCCACGATCAGAAATTCTCCCCATCACCGGTTTGGCAATAAACGAAGTCAACGCCTGCACTCCAAACAAAACGCCGATTTCGGCGGCGTTCAATCCGATGGTCAAACCATACAGCGGCAAAAACGCCATCAGCGTGCCGTTGCCCATCATCTTGGCAGCTTCCACGCTACTCGTAATGAGAATGGGTGGAATCTGGCAGACTCGACGGAGGCCTTCGCGCATCTCCTTCCAAAGTGTCGGGACGGTATATTGGTGGACCCGCGAGGGTGTGGGCGTCTGGGGGATCAACCAGAAGAAGACTAAAGCTAACATCCCAAATAATCCGGCTAAAAAAAACGTGGGGGCAAATCCAAATTGATAGACGATAGCCCCCCCAATCATTGGACCAAGCAGGCCACCACCCTGGGTTGCCGAGGTGTACCAACCAAAAGCCTCTCCCCTCCGTTTCGCAAAGAGCTCTGCCACCATCGCTAAGGCCAGCGGCGTAAACATTGCGGTCGCTAATCCATGAAACAATCTGAGAATACCTAACGTCCAAAGATCCGAGGTGAACGGATAAAGAAAAGGCGGAATCGCAAAGGCCAACACTCCCCCCAACATCAACCGTCTTCGATTGATCTGGTCGGAGAGCAATCCTATCGGAAGCTTGAGTACAATGCCGGTTACTGTTGAGACAGCCACTAAGAGGCCGACAAGAAATGGGCCGGCACCAAGGCTTTCCACAAACAGAGCCAAGGCCGGTCGACGCACCATGTCATAACTGACAAAACTACAAAAACCAACGAGACAAAGACTGATAAATGTCTTTGAATCATTCATGCTAGAGACCAAATGAAAAGGAGAGCCGGTGAGAGAAACCGGTCATTGCGAGATTCTGAGAAGGAAAACAAAAATTGAATAATCACATCTTAAACGGCATGGTCCTTATGAATTTATCGACCGCCTGATCAGCCGCCGATTGACCCATTACGCCTTATGAGTTCGATGGGGATACGAACGTCAGCTCGAGGGTCTCTTGCCGGCCAGAAATGAGCGTTATCTTGGCTTCCTGATAACCCAGCACCGGGTGCCAGGCCCCGACCGTATGTGTGCCCGCAGGGATATCCGTCAATCGAAAAACCCCCTGGTCGTCGGAGACCGTCACATAGGGATTCGCCGTCAACAGAAGCCAGCCTTCCATAAAGCTGTGTTGATCACATGTCCATTTGATAATGCTGCTACGCCGTGCTTTGAGTGGAAGAGTGGCTTCCCCATCCTTTTCTAAATTGGAAATATGAAAAAGCGGCAGACGGCCGTTATCCAACATCTCCCACCCCCGGATTTGATGAAGAATGGGATCGTGCATGGCCATACGGAGATTTTGATCTGCCATAGTACCGATAACTCGTGGCACGAATTGACATCGGTCCACCGCCAGGATCGGCCCGTCTTTCGGGAAGGGTTTCCCACGGTCAACCTCTTGAAGAAAAACGACCACATCCGCCAAATGCAGGTTGGAAGACACACGGACTTTCGGGATATTTATGAAACCTTTTTTGTCCGCAATAGTCTGACAGAATTCGGGATGGCTTCCCATGGTGACTTTATAGGTTTTGGGCGTTGGGACAGTTCCAGCAAATTTCATAACACCAGTGATCGACGCTCCACCGGCAACCTCCTCTTCCTGATAGGCACTCACCATCCCTTCGCTCAGCGAAGTCCACAACACCAAACTCACGACGACCAAGGATAGGTCAATATATTTATTTTTCTGACTTTTGACGCGATACCCATCCATGCTACACATCTCCTCCCTAACAAATTGTCCTTAAGAGTCAATCCGGACTACCGACACCAGGGAAATGACTAAACTGGAAATACAATCCACTCACAATTCGGGGAACAGTGAAAATTCAGTTCCCGGTGGGCTTCATCTTCAATTCCTCAACACTTCGGCTTGGACCTACGGGGTTGAGTTGAAGGATACCTGTGAAATTTTCCTACTGATTATGACATCAATAAAAGCAATCTGACACGATATTTTTCAAAGTATTCTCTTTTAGTGATTTCAACATCCTTTCTGTTTCCATACCCTTCGCTATCGATTCACTCCACGCAGAGTGCCTTTGGGGATGTTAAAAAGAAGCATCCGTTGATTCATCTCTACCCCCTTGGGATTCCTCATAAAAAATCATCTTGCCGTTTTATAAGCCACGCTGGCAAGAGCAAGTCACTCTCATTCCTTCCAAAGGACAGCGGATAGTCGTTCGATATGTTTTGGGAGATTCTCATCATACTTACGCAGAGAACGACTTCGATTGATACAAGGCACGCCGTTGTGTGAGGGGGGAACTTTTGGAAAGCAAAGGGGAAGGAGAATGCCTTGACTGTCTGGAAACGGAGTGCCTCTTGCGAAATCTTCGGTGTTAGGATCTCATGGATTCCAGTGCCAACGGCATAATGAATACTCGGAAAAAGCAGAATTTAGGAGGGAGAGCCTGCAGATAAGGCGTCCTGTTCGGACTGGCACACTGAGATAAGTTCATGGATTTGGAGATTTTGAAGCAATTCTCCGACACATCCTTGTGGTTGAATCCAACTTATCCTGCGACGTAATTCCTTGAATTGATAGGAGCACAACACCAAAAAACCTAATCCAGCACTATCCACAAACGTTAAGCCTTGGAGGTTGAGAATCAGATGCTCTTGTTCGGTATGGCAACATTGATTAATAATAGCCTTAACATGCCAGCGGGAATGCATATCTAATCGACCATGAAAATCTACGACGGTGGCGCCTCGAATTCCACGTATAATGACTTCAATGGCCATAATCTTACGAAACCTTATCGGTCCAATATGCCAGACCTTAACGAGCGTTTCTTCCTCGCGGCGCATCTTCCCCAACCCCTAATAACGCCAATGGCCTGGTTCCTTTTCTTTTATTCGACCTGTATCATATTAGTGTTTTCCTCCACTGACTCCTGCTACAATTTCATCATCCATGCCACCGGCCATTCATCCTGTTGATCTCATAGAAATACTCCGCCGCCATCGCTTGACTCCGGCGATTGTCTTTTTGACCTCTCGCCGGGCTTGCGATGAGGCCATTGATACCTTCGCCCACAGTTCCGCCAGGATGTCGACTCAACGTTCGGAGGCTATTCGGGAATTTCTGGAGAAATTCACCAAAGATTTCCCGAGTGTTGAGCACCACCCCTTAATTCCTGTTGTGCAGGAATTTGGAGTCGCAGCTCATCACGCCGGGCATCTCCCTTCCTGGAAAATTGCGATTGAAGAACTCATGCGCCAGGGCTTGTTGGATGCAGTGTTTGCTACAACGACCTTGGCAGCGGGGGTTGATTTCCCGGCACGAACCGTCGTGATTACCCAATCCAGCGTGCGCAAATCGCAGGATTTCACGGATTTGACCAACAGCGAAATTCAACAGTTGGCCGGCCGCGGTGGACGTCGAGGCAAAGATTTGGTGGGTGTGGTAGTCATTACTCCCTCTCCTTACATTGACTTACACATTCTTGGCAAAGGACTCACGGGCTATCCGGAACCGATCGACAGCCAATTTGTGGTGTCCTATCCCATGGTGCTTAATCTGCTGAAGGCCCATTCCCTGGATCAGATTGAGGGACTACTCGCAAAAAGCTTTGCGCAATTTCAACTGAATCAACGATCCAGCATCCATCAAGATCATCTGGATCAGATCAAGGACCAATTAACACCCTACGGACCCAGGGAATGCGCCGATTGGATCACTCAGTGGAAAGGCTTTGATCTGGCCCGCCGCCGCAAAGCGCACCGACATCCTATCGTAACCAACGACACGCCCTTCTTGACGGCCTGCCTGCCATTTCTGACTCCAGGGCGCCTCATCGGACTGCCAAAAGGTCCGGCGATTATTCTCCGTCAATATCGAAGCCGTGGAACCTTTGCCCCAATGTTATCTGTGATTCGGGCGAAAGGCACCTTGGGTGAGTGTCCTGCTCATTCAGTCACCCAGGTATACGATCGTCTGTATGAGTTTCAGCCCTCTCGCACTATTCCCTGGTGTCAGCCTCAGGTGCTCGCTCAACTCAAGAAAGAGCTTTCCCAATTGCCTGCGCGTCTGCCCACCGTTCCGATTTTGCCGGAAACCCAGGAAACAGAGGATCCGCTCCTCGCAGAAATATTAACGGAGGAATTTCCCTGTCCCACCTGTCCCTCCCACCCGGCCTGTAAGAAAGACTTTCCCCTGGCGTCGAAACTTCGCCAGAAATCCCAGCAATTGACCAAAACGATACAAGCACTCCGTGATGGATTGTGGCACCGGTTTCAACAAAAAGCCGACGTACTCCATAAATTCGGATATATTACCGCCAACTCGCAACTCACGGCTGACGGTGAATGGGCTAGACTCATTCGTATTAACCATTCCCTACTCATCACAGAACTGATTCGTATGGAGGCCTTCTCAGGTATTGCTCCAGGATTGTTAGCGGGCGTGATGGCCAGTATTTCCCATGATGATGATCGCCCAGGATCCTACATGCGCCTCCCGTCTGGACTGGCCTCCATGTTGACACAGGTGCGGGCGGTCGCTGATTCGTTGAGCCCGTATGAACCCCCGCCCTTGTTGCGCTCAGATGTCGCGGCGCTCGTGGAAAGTTGGATCGGGAATCCCCAACTCACTTGGGCTTCACTGGTTCGTTCCACATCCATGGCCGAAGGGGATGTATATCGCCTTTTAGCCAGAACCTTGGAATTTCTCTCTCAAATATATGGACTCAAGGTTACGCATCCCGGCTTGGCCGATACCGCCCACTCCGCGATGGTGACCATGCGCCGGGAAGTCCTGCAAGAACTTCCATAGCCACAGATGGGAACATACCGCCATGCATCATGATGATCTCAAGCGCGAACTCCAAAATTTACCGGTAAAATATTTACATCACATGGCAAGAGGCCGCATCCATCGACATTTTCGTCTCGGGAAACATCGCCTTGTTGAGCTAATGCTGGCCTTTCCACCTGACCAGATTCTGGCCATCGAAACCGAACTGCAGCAGATACTGACCAACCGCCAGGAACGCCTGGCCGCGCAAGAAGCCCGCGCCGCAGCACGCCCTCAAATTTCCGCTTCGCCCTTTGTAGCAAAAAGTCGCCCCAATAAGAGGAGGCCCACCTTCGGCCCTGTTCCGCCATCGATTACGCTTAAGCAAATATTGGAAGGGATTGGTGTTCCTGAGCCTCAACCCTTCGTTCCGGATCCCTGGCAAACCGAGGCGGTGGAACATCTGGCGCATTCAGATGTCATCGTTAGCGCTCCGACGGGAAGCGGAAAAACCTATGTCGCCATCCAAGCGATCAAACAGGCCATGGCACTGAACCAGACGGTGATTTACACCTCTCCACTCAAAGCGCTTTCAAATACGAAATTCATGGAATTCACCCAGCTTTTTGGACCGGATCAAGTCGGAATTTTAACCGGAGACCGGCGTGACAATGCTCAGGCCCCGCTCCTGGTTATGACGACCGAAATTTTGAGAAATTTATTCTATGATGCCGCCAGCGGGGAGATTGATTTACGTCTGCATACCCTGGGGCTGGTTATTCTGGATGAATCGCAATATCTCGCCGATCCAGAACGGGGGGTGGTGTGGGAAGAAACCATTATTTTGTGTCCATCCCAAGCACGGCTTCTTCTTCTCTCAGCCTCTATCGGGAATCCTCAAGATCTGGCTGAATGGCTCCAATCCATCAGGCCTATTCCCTGCCATCTTATCCGTCATGCCAAACGATCCGTTCCTCTTCGAGGGCTGTATCTACATCCTACAGGGCACCTCGTTCCGCTATTCAAAAACCAAGATATCCTCCAAGGTAAAGGTTATACTTTTCATCCAGAAACAAAGCAGCTGTTCGCTGAATACGAAATTAAACCATTTCGTTAACAATTTAATTCAGCCAAAAGGCACATCCATCATTAACTAAAGCAAAACATTAACTTTAACGGCACTGACGCCTGTGACAAAAAAACAACATATTGTGGTAATTAATATACGTTAAGGCCTTCAATCTATTGTCAATATTGCCATTTTACGGGCAAAAAATCACATTCCTAACAATTGTTTTTTAGCATAAATTTTGCGTAATCCTTTATTGATTTTATGTAAATTCACTTTTTTTGAAATATGAATTCTTAGGAATTATTTAAAATATGAACCATAAATCTCTTTTTTCAGCACCTATCAGGTATATCCTGGTGAGTCTACTTTCGATCATGGTTATGGGCTGTCAGGGTCTTCAGCCAAAATCCACTGGAGAGCTGGCCATGGAGGATCATGATTTCCTTGGGATTTGGGACGCCTATAACCACTGTGTGGCTAGCTCTGATATCCAGCACATGCAAGCCAATCTTGACGTGTTAGCCTCTGCACCGAAACCGATCTCACTGGACGACTCTCCAATTCCTGTCCCCGCATTTCTGAAAAAATGGTCTACCGCAAGAGGTTCCCGCCTGGCTGTCGATCCACGAGCCATGGCTGCCTCCTGCTCAATTCATCTCGCAGAAGTCGCCCAATTATCAGCAGATTGGCCAACGGCACTGCGCACATTTCAGGAAATCCTGAAAAATTACCCGGAACCTCAATATGCCTTCTACGTCAGCAAAGCCAATCAGGCGATGGAACAACTGACCACCGTTCGCCCTGTGTCTCTTTCTTTCCATGAAGCCCTGGTTCAATAAGCTCATTTTCTCCCTAAATTTTTCAGATCTCCAGTTTGGGCTTTTTTGAAAAATCGTCTTTTGAGCCCTCATTTCAGCACATTGCTGGCGTTTCCTGCGTGGGATTCTGCGATAAAGAAAAACAGAAGAAACTAGAGGAGTTGCTTGCTTTTAGGTTTATGGGGCTGGCAAACCTCGCATTGGCACATGCGGCGCAGTGCCGTATAGGAATATAGTCCGGTATCATGCCCGTCACTCCATTTGAATCGGAAAGCATAGCGCCCAACCGGTTCTATATCCTGTAAGAGAATGAGAAGTGGGATAGAGTCCGGCTTAAGTCGCAACTCGCCGGTCCATTCGTCCGTACAGGCCGCACAGGGGCAATGTTGTCGCAAATACCGAATCGGGTAGACGCCCTTATGCCCATCACTCCACGTAATGCCCAAGACCCCGTTATCCAGCCATTCCATATCCGTCGGTTCCAGTGATGCTTGAGAAGTCATACCTGATTGTCCTTATGAGTGGGGCATTAAGAAACCCATTGTTCAAATGTTGGAAGAGCTTTTCCGACGACTGCCTGAAAATAGGCTTCAATCGCCTCTTCTACCTCAACCCTGACCGTACCGATCGCTTTCAATCGGGACAAACTAGCCATAGGTAGCCGTCGAGCTTGTTCAATAAACGCTAAACTGCCTTTAGAAATAGACAGTAACCGCCCTACACCCCGTTGACCACAACCGTGGCATACCATCCCCCCTAATCGAGGAGAAAACCACTGAGGCATGTGAGGGGAGGCAATATTTCCGCATTCAGTACATCGATCAATTTGTGGACGAAAACCCGTGTAGCCAAGCACATGAATTTGAAATAATAATGTGGTGAGTGCCAGGTCCCTGTCTGGAAGCAAGTGTTCCAGGGCATATATCAGCGCTGAATACATTTCCGGATTCGGATCACGATCGGCCGTAATCATCTCCACCATATGCACCATCTTGGCAGCGGCTGCCATCACACTTAAATCTTCTCGTAGAGCTTTAAAGTTTCTGACCAGATCTATCTGACTAATTTGCCCCAAAGCGTCAGGGGTTTTTTGGAATAGTGTGACATCAACAATCCCAAAAGGCTCAAGGACCCCCCCGAAGCGTGTCTTCATCCGGCGAGCGCCACGGGCGGCACCTCGAATTTTTCCCAAATCGGCCGAATACAGAGTGACAATTCTGTCAGCATCACCCCATCGTTGGCTTCGAATAATGACCGCGCGAGTTCTTAAGAGCGGCATGAGTAGTCTACAAGTATGGTCTACAGGTCAGACATGAATGCTGATAAAATTACCACTAATTTTTCATCCATATCCCAGTTCATTCAACACTTGAATATTATCGCGCCAGCCTTCCTGCACTTTCACCCACATCCGCAGATAAATCTTCATGCCGAACAGTCGCTCCATATCTAACCGGGCACTTTGGCCAATCTCTTTGAGGCGTATGCCTTTTTTCCCGATCACAATCCCTTTTTGACTTGTCTTTTCCACAAGGATAACGGCCCGTATGGTCGTCAGGCCTGGTTCTTCCTGAAATTCCTCGATCAACACACCCACAGCATACGGTAATTCATCGTACGTCTGGGCTAGAACTTTTTCACGAATGAGCTCCGCAGCCATATGGCGCATAGGCTGATTGGTCAAAAAATCTTCGTCATACATTAATTCCGAACACGGGGTCAGACACGCAAAGGTTAATTCCACTAATTGCGGGATATTTACTCCGATTTTGGCAGAAATGGGGATAATTTCTGTCCACGGAAACCATGTGCGGTATTGATCAATAAGGGGGAGCAGCCTGGATTTGGCGACAACATCGGCTTTATTTAATAATAAAAATACCCCTTTAAATGGTCGCTCTTGATGAGACGACATGATCTGCTCCAGGACTTGTCGGTCACCAGGACCCGGCAACACCTGACTGTCCACGATCATATAGACCACATCGGATTGAGTCAGGGTGCCTAACGCCGATTCCACCATCTGTGTGTTCAGGCGATGGTGAGGCGTATGGAGGCCAGGCGTATCGATGAGAATGAGCTGACCTTCGGGGTAATGCCCGACCCCTAAAATCAGGTTCCGAGTTGTTTGTGGTTTATCGGAGACGATGGCAATCTTTTCGCGTACCAATGCGTTGAGCAACGTCGACTTGCCGACATTGGGTCGGCCAAGAATGGCTAATTGGCCTGATTTCATAGCAAAGCTTTCAAGTATAGGAAAACCGAAGAAACAGCAATGAATGAGTATGAAGGGTTACAGGGGTATGGCGCAAGAAGTCTTGTCGCTAAGGTCTGGCCGTAAACGAGGAAGGGACCGGCTCCACAAATTGATACACCACTTCTCCCTGTCGAACCATACCCAAACGATTTCGGGCCAGTTCTTCCAGTCGTTGCGGGTCCCGTTGAATACGGAGGATATCTTCTTCAATCGAGGCGTTGATATCTTGTAACTGCTGGATTTGTTCCGTCAAATGCTGACGCGTTTCCCGCATATGAAAGTATAAAGGCAATCCATCAGAATTAAAAAACATGGTCCCCGCGAGCACACTCATCATCAAAAAAGCCCCAACCATTGGAAGGCGCTCCAACAGATCACCCCCAAGCCCGGTGGACGCCCGTTTTTTATTATTGGGACGCATACGAGAAAATTATGTTTGTACTGGAAGAACGGCTTTCCCGCGATATAAGGCCGCTGAGCCTAACGTCTCCTCAATCCTGAGTAACTGGTTATATTTGGCCAAACGATCCGTACGAGACAGGGAACCTGTTTTAATCTGCCCAGCGTTTAACGCCACAGCCAAATCCGCAATGGTCGTATCCTCCGTCTCACCGGACCGGTGAGACACCACCACTCCATAGCCGGCCCGTTGGGCCATACGCATCGCTTCAATCGTTTCCGTGAGTGTGCCGATTTGGTTCACTTTGATCAAGATAGCATTCGCAATGCCTTCACGGATCCCTCGTCCCAAAAATTCGACATTAGTCACAAATAAGTCATCACCGACAAGCTGGACACGATCCCCGAGTTGATCCGTAAGCTGCTTCCATCCAGTCCAATCACTTTCATCAAGCCCATCTTCGATCGAGACGATCGGATACTGCTTCACTAACTTGGCATAATACTCAACCAGCTCTCCTGAAGACATTTTGGGTTTAATCCCATTCCGCACATGATACATCTTTTTCTCGAAAAACTCGCTGGCCGCCGCATCAAGAGCCAACACCACATCTTTTCCTGATCGATAGCCCGCTTGGTGAATCGCTTGGACAATGAAATCCAGGGCTTCTTCATTCGACCGAACGGCAGGGGCAAATCCGCCCTCATCCCCGACCGCCGTGCTCATGTTTTTGGATTTCAAGATGGCCTTCAGATGGTGGAAAATCTCCGTTCCCATCCTGAGGGCTTCGCTAAAACTCGTCGCCCCAACGGGCATGATCATGAATTCCTGGAGATCAAGCCCATTATCTGCATGCGCACCACCATTAATAATATTCATCATCGGCACCGGCAATTCCCGAGCCGAAACCCCGCCAAGATAGCGAAAGAGGGGAATTCCCAGCTCCTGTGCCGCCGCCCGCGCCACGGCTAACGATACGCCAAGAGTGGCATTGGCCCCTAATCTGGTCTTGCCCTTAGTTCCATCCAGTTTAATCAATCGGGAATCAACGCTCACCTGGTCCTGGGCTTCCATGCCTCGAAGAGCCGGGAGCATATGCTTTTGAATCCCAGCTAAGGCCTTAGCGACACCCTTGCCCATCCATTGTTTTTTATCCCCATCCCGCAGTTCCAAGGCTTCACGGGTTCCCGTGGAGGCTCCGGAGGGAACAGCAGCACGACCAGCCATACCACTGGCAAGATGCACATCCACTTCAATCGTTGGATTCCCGCGAGAATCCAGAATCATCCGTGAGGTAATGTTCTGAATCAGACTCATAGAAACTGTCATTCCTTTAAATCGTAAATAATGGCACCTGTCTTAATCTTGTACCCTGAGATGACGCTTAGATCAAGATGCAAGATGCTGTTTCAATAGCGCATTGACCTTGCCAGGATTGGCTTTTCCCTGTGACACCTTCATGACCTGGCCCACCAAAAAACCTAATACGGTTTCCTTCCCGCCACGATATTGCTCCACTTGAGCAGAATGCTGGGCCAGCACCTCCTCTATCAGTTTTTCCAGGACACCCTCATCGGAAACCTGGACCAGCCCTTTCTCATTCACCAATTGCTCCGGAGTTTTCCCACTGGCATAAAATTCCGGGAAGAGATCTCTAGCAACTTTCAAGCTAATAGTCCCCTCTTCTACCAATTGTAAGAGTTCAACCAATTGTTCGGGACTTACCGGGGAAGATTCGGGACCGGTGTTAGCAGTATTGAGCTCACGAAGTAATTCGCCCATGACCCAGTTACTGACCGTTTTCGGATGGGGAAAGTGTTGCACGCAGGCCTCGAAATAGTCGGCCAGGTTTTTTGAATCGGTCAGAAGCTTTGCATCGTACTCAGGGAGATGATATTCCTTCACAAATCGCTTCATGCGGGCAGCCGGAAGTTCCGGAATAGTCTGACGCAACGATTCAACCCACTCCTCATCCACCCGGACGGAAAGTAAGTCCGGGTCGGGAAAATATCGGTAGTCATGGGCCTCTTCCTTGCTTCGCATGACAACCGTATGCCCTTTTTGAACGTCCCACAGGCGGGTCTCCTGACGGATCGTTTCGCCTTCCGTTAATGCCTCTGTCTGCCTGGAGATTTCAAAATCTAAGGCCTCTTTGGCAAAACGGAAGGAATTGATATTTTTCAATTCGACTTTGGTCCCAAGAACGTCTTGCCCCCGTGGACGAAGCGAGACATTCGGTTCGCAACGAAAACTCCCCTGTTCCATGTTCCCATCACAGACATCCAGATAGACCAAAAGATCATGAAGGGTTTTCAAATAGGCATCAACCTCGTCGGACGAATGTAAGTCGGGTTCGGTAACAATTTCTAATAATGGGGTCCCCGCCCGATTTAAATCGACACCACTGCCTTCCACTGGGACATCGTGAACATTTTTCCCTGCATCCTCTTCCAAATGAGCCCGGCGAATCCGCACGCGTTTTGACTCCCCGTTGACGGAAATGTCCAGCCATCCTGGTCCGCAGATCGGCAAATCAAATTGCGATATTTGATAGCCCTTCGGCAGATCAGGGTACAAGTAATTTTTTCGGGAGAATTGATTGGTCAGCATGATCTCGCAGTGAAGGGCGAGTCCTGTGCGTACGGCCATTTCCACCGCACGTCGATTGAGCACCGGCAAACTCCCAGGTAACCCCAGACAGGTTGGACACACCTGCGTATTCGGAGGAAGACCGAAAGAGGTCGGACAGCCACAAAACAATTTCGTCTTTGTTTGGAGTTGGGCATGCACCTCAACCCCTATAACTGGTTCATAGGCCATAACGCAGCAGAGCCACTCCTCTCGATTTCGTCTTTTTTTGAATCTTAATCCAGGGATTTCATTTCACGTTCACGGCGCATGGCATCCCGACCCGCATCTAAGGCCTCTCGCACGGCACAGGAAATTTCTTCCACCAGTTCACGGCCACGACCAACGACATCTTCTACCGCATCAGTGGCCCGCTCCTTAATGTCTCGCAAATCTTCACCCGTTCGCCGGGCATAGCCCGTGATTCGTTCTCGGGAATCTCTTCCCGGTTGAGGAGCCAACATGATCGCCGTCACGGCTCCCAATAGCGCTCCACTTAAAAATGCCAACGCAACCGATCCTGCTGATGCACCTGAATGATTAGTTGCCATAGGATGGCCCTCCTTTTTGTTCTTTATGTACACGTTTTCTCATAGTCGAGCTGGCTGCTTTGAGTCCGGCAAGTAAACTGGAAACGCCCACGGCAAGGGCACCCCCTTTCCCGCGAACGGTCTGATGGACATGATTGACGGTTTCCCCCACATCTCCAACCGCATTCAAGAAAATGGTGGCCCGATCCATGCCAAGCCTGGCTTGATCGGTTAAAGCTAAAATGTTTTCGTTGGTCCCCTTGACGTCTTTCAATAATCCCGGCAATTCATGGTTCAGACGAATCAACAGGCGTTCTGATTGCCCAACGGTGCGTTTCACTTGAAGAATCATCGGAACCAGATAGCCCACCAAGACCACAAAGGCCACGGCAATGATGATCGCTGCCAAATCCACCATACCTCGCTATCCTTTCATGACCGAATCACGGGTCGTTTCAATCGCCAGTCCGTGGCTTGTTCATAGGCATAGGCTGCACGCAAGACCATGGCTTCTTCAAACGGACGCCCCATCAGTTGTAATCCGATAGGAAGTCCCATTTTACTCAAACCACAAGGAACCGAAATCGCTGGAAGTCCGGACAAACTCGCAGGAATCGTATAAATGTCGGACAAATACATCTGCAAGGGATCGTCCAATCGCTCTCCTAATTGAAAAGCGGGCGTCGGCATGACCGGACTCACCAACAGATCGACATCCTGAAATACGGCATCAAATTCCTGTTGAATCAGGGTGCGAACGGCTTGGGCTTTCCCATAATACGCCTCGTAATACCCCGCACTCAGGGCATAGGTTCCCAACATGATACGCCGTTTCACTTCAGGGCCAAACCCTTGCGACCTGGTGCTCCGATACATCTCTGCCAATTCCCGGGACTCCTTGGCACGAAACCCAAACCTGACCCCATCATAGCGAGCCAAATTAGAGCTGGCCTCTGCCGTGGCAATGAGGTAATAGGTCGCAATGGCCTGTTCAGTGGAAGGCAACGTCACTTCTCGAATGGTCCCGCCTAGGTCCTGCAACACCTGTATGGCATCTTGAACCTTTTCGCAGACTTCCGTATCAAGCCCCTCAGAAAAATATTCCCGCGGCACCCCGATAGTGAGTTTTTTGAGGTCTTTCTTTTTCACGGCTTTGGTGAAATCCGGGCAGTCACGATTAGCGGAAGTCGAATCCATCGGGTCAAATCCGGCAATGACATTCAGCAGGATAGCGGCATCCGTCACGGTTTTGGTAATAGGACCGATTTGATCCAAGGATGAGGCAAAGGCAACTAATCCAAAGCGAGACACACGCCCATAGGTTGGCTTTAACCCAACCACCCCACAACAGGCCGCAGGTTGTCGAATTGACCCTCCGGTATCGGAGCCTAATGCCGCCACACATTCATTGGCTGCCACCGCAGCCGCCGATCCTCCACTGGATCCTCCCGGTATAAACTTTTGATTCCACGGATTTCTGGACGGCCCGAACATTGAGTGTTCCGTGGACGAACCCATGGCAAATTCATCCAGATTGGTTTTGCCCAGAATCAAGGGTTGGTGGGTTCGAAGCCGGCCCATCACTGTGGCGTCATAAGGAGGAACAAAGTTTTCCAACATTCGAGACCCACAAGTCGTCCGAACCCCTTCTGTACAAATATTATCTTTAATACCTAACGGCATGCCCATGAGCGGTTGTGTTTTTCGCCAGGCTTTCAGCCCGTCATCAATCGCTTTGGCTTGTTGGAGCAGCGTCTCTTTTGGTGTCAAGGTAATATAGGCTTTGATTTTCGGCTCCACCTGGCTGAGCCGCAGCGAATAAGCTCTGGCGATATCCACGGCACTAATCTCGCCAGCGGTAAATTTACCCTGAAGCTCTTTTAGCGTAAGTTTGAATAGAGACATACAAACCCGATTCTGGAATGAGTGGGTAAAATGGAAATGGAAAGAAACAGGCCTTCAACCGGAGCAACCCGTTTCATACGGGATTGGTTACTTTGCTTTATTCTGATGATCGACTTGGATAATTTGAGGGACGTGCCTCTTGGCTTCTTCGTCATTAAATAATTCATAACAAAAAATAATGACCTTATCGCCAACCACTCCCAACCTGGCCGTAGGACCATTTAAAATGATCTCACCTTGGCCACGGGCACCAGGGAGCGCGTACGTCGAAAACCGCTCTCCGTTATTCAAATTGGAAACCATCACCGCTTCATAGGCCATTATTCCCGCTCGATCCATCAGGTCTTCGTCAATCGTTAAACTACCCTCATAGTCGAGACTGGAATCGGTAACGGTCGCCCGGTGAATCTTACATCGTAACAATTGTCGATACATATTACATTCCTATTTTATTTGTCATGCTCAAACCGAGCGTTCTCAATATCTCGCTTGGGCTCTATTTTCCTAAAATATTCGGGACGACAAAAAATCCATTATGTGACTCTGGGGCATTGGCCAACGCCTTCTCCACAGACAAGCATTCGCGTGGGCTATCCTCACGGAACACCTGTTCCTCATGAGCGACGGAGGCCGTGGGAGGGACTCCCTCCGTCGACACCCCTTGCAATTGATCCACATACGATAAAATATGATTCAATTGGTCGGCAAACATGGGTTTTTCCGCTTCCGATAAGTCTAAGCGGGCTAATTGGGCGACATGTTCGACTTCTTTTTGAGTAATGGAGGCCATATCTGATCCTTATGATGAAAGCAGGAATTAAAAAAACATGGAGACACTGCAAGCGGAAACTACAACACCACGTATTTTTACCATGAAATTCTCATGAAAAGCTACTCAGAACAAAGGATTGAACCAGCGGTGGGAAAAGTGGAGATCAAGAAAATCTTGAGAAAGAAGCTGAGGCAATCAATGGTCAAACGTGGACGTTGAAGAAAGAAGAAAGCCTTCGTCCGCAAAACTTACATAGCGCCCATCCCCAATTACAATATGATCCAATACCCGGATACCCAAAATTTCCCCTGCTGCCATAAGTCGACGGGTTAAGGCATGATCCTCCTCGCTGGGATGAGGGTCACCACTTGGATGATTATGGACAAAAATGACTGCTGCCGCAGATTCTCGTACGGCCAGATTGAACACTTCCCGCGGATGAACAATACTCACCGTCAAACTTCCCTCGGAGACAGTGACATCTCGGATAAGCCCGTGTTTGGCATCTAACAACAGTGCTTTAAAGACCTCATGCCGAAGATCTCGCAACAGAGGATAGTAGTGTTGATATATATCATGGCTATGATGAATCCGTAATCCAGCAGTTAACGGAACCGCTAAAGCCCGTTTTCCCAACTCAACGGCTGCGAGAATCTGGGCGGCCTTTGCAGGACCAATTCCTGGAACAACACACAATTCCTGAAGGCTTCGATTTGCCAAACCCCGCAGTCCCTTAAGCCGGGTGAGGAGATCCAATGCCACATCCACTGCCGAGGAATCGGGTCGACCGATTCGTAGGAGGATGGCCACCAGTTGAGCATCTGATAAACCCTGAGCCCCATTGTTCAGAAGGAGTTCGCGGGGCCGTTCCTTCTCAGGCCAGGATGGAATGCCTTTTTTGAGTTGAGGATCATTCATATTCATAATACCAGGGGATGCCATACGAACGTGGGCTGAACTATACGCAGCTATTTTTCACCCCGTCAAAAACGATTCTTCCCATTCTGTCATTGAGATTGTTGAGGTTTCCAGAACTATGATATCGTCCACTCCCATATGAAACCATCTTCTATCCGGATCGTTGCAGGGCAATTTAAAGGTCGAACAATCCCTACGCTTCCTGGGCGAACCACCCGTCCGACCTCCCAGCGGGCCAGGGAAGCCCTGTTTTCTATACTGGGTGGCCAGATTCAGGATGCCACCGTGGCTGACCTATTCGCGGGGACAGGAGCAGTGGGGCTGGAAGCCCTAAGCCGGGGAGCGACTCAGGCGCTCTTTGTTGAGCAAAATCCATTGGCCGGAAAGAGTATTCAGCAGATGCTTTCCCAACTCAAAGTTAGCCCTTCAAGCCAGGTCCTCATTGAGGATGTGTCACTCGCCATACAAAATTCAATTTTGTTAGGATGGCGTCCGTTTGACATGATATTCATGGACCCGCCTTACCGGCTCCAGAATGTTCAACAGATCTTGCATCATTTAGAAGAAGCGGACGTCATGGCCCCGACCGGTCGACTCATTTATGAACATTTCCATAAAACTACTCCTCCAATTCCCCTTGGGAAATGGTCGCTCATCCGAACCGCCCGCTATGGGGATACGGCGTTGACATTTTACCGGCCCGTTCCTCCGACCGTAAAAGATTTCGACCAATGACCATTGGCATTTATCCAGGTACATTTGATCCTATTACCCGGGGCCATACGGATGTCATTGCTCGAAGCCTCAGGCTCGTCGAGCAGGTGATCGTCGCCGTGGCACCCAACCCTAGAAAAGCCCCTTTGTTCGACTTAGACGAACGAGTCCAATTGGCCAAAATCGCCACAAGTGACCTCAAGGGTGTCACGGTTGAACCCTTTGACGGTTTACTGGTGAACTACGTCAGGGAACGCGGGGCTTTGGCTATTATTCGTGGACTAAGAGCCGTGTCAGATTTTGAACATGAATTTCAAATGGCCCTACTGAACCGAAAACTTGACTCTAGTTTGGAAACCGTTTTTCTGATGTCGAGTGAGGAATTTTCGTATCTCACCTCCAGCATGGTCAAAGAGGTCGCCTCGGTTGGCGGTCCCCTCCACGATTTCCTTCATCCCGAGGTTGCCGAATGGCTCCAGGGTCGATTACGGAGAAATGCCAAATGAACCTTGCCTCGCGAACGACCCGCATTACCCCCTCCCCCACCTTGCAACTCTCCGCAACGGTGAAAGCCCTGGTCGCGCAAGGGCAGCAGGTCTTCGATTTTACTGCAGGAGAACCCTCCCTGGATTCTCCTGAAGAGGCCAAAGAGGCCGCCTATCAAGCCATTCGCTCCGGCTTTACCAAGTATACGGCTGTCACTGGTATTGATGATCTAAAAGAGGCCATCATTGAAAAATTTCAGCGTGATCAGGGGCTGACCTACTCAAGGTCGCAAATCCTGGTATCGTGTGGAGCCAAACACACCTTATTTAATCTTGCATTGGCCTTGTTTGAGGCCGGAGATGAAGTAATTATACCCGCACCCTATTGGGTCTCCTATCCCGAACAAATCCTCCTGGCAGACGCCAAGCCCGTCTTTCTTCGGACTTCCGAGTCGTCGGGCTATGCCATTGACGTGAAGGCACTGGAATCCGCAGTCACGGATCGCACAAAGGCGATCATTCTGAATTCTCCGTGTAATCCGACCGGGAGCATGTATGAGCGGCACACCTTGGAGGGTATTGCCCAGATAGCGCTCGAACATGATCTGCTCATCATTTCTGATGAAATTTACGAAAAGATGGTTTACGACCGGAACCAACACCATAGCATCGCATCACTCGGAGCAGACATTGCCAAGAACACCATCATTGTGAACGGGGTATCAAAAACCTATTCCATGACGGGATGGCGGATTGGCTATGCCGCCGGACCTGAGACGCTGATTAAAGCCATGGGTGACATCCAAAGCCAAAGCACCTCAAACCCCAGCTCCATCTCCCAAAAAGCAGCAATCGGGGCCATCCGGGGGGCAGATGCGTTTATTCAACACATGGTGAAGGAGTTGGATATTCGACGAAAGGCTATTGTCGAGGGGTTAAATAAGATCCCGGGTATTCACTGTCCTATGCCTGCAGGCGCATTCTATGCTTTTCCGAGCGTTGCCCAACTCCTGGGCCGTCGGTTCAAGGGAGAATCCTTGTCCACGCCGTTGGCATTTGCCAATTTTTTTCTCAAAGAAGCCCAAGTGGCGTGCGTCCCTGGTGAACCGTTTGGCAGTCCCACGCATCTGCGGTTTTCCTATACTGGAACCTTGGAGGTCATTGAGGAGGGCTTACAACACCTTACCGAGGCCGTGGCTAAACTTGAATAGCCTATTTCCTCCCGTCCAGAGTTTCATTTTTTTCAATTCGGCCACCACCAAACCTTGACCTGGACAGAATCAGCCTTATCCTTTATAAACGTATGGTTTCAAATCCCCTTAATTGACGTTTACTTTCTGGAGGTACCCCGTGCCCATTTATGAATATCAATGCACCGGTAGCGGTGAGCGATTTGAAATTCAACAAAAAATGTCAGATCCTCCTATTCAAACCTGCGATCAATTATCCTGTGGTTGTGGAAAAGCTGAACCCGTCACTAAAGTTATCTCAGCTCCCGCCATCATGTTCAAGGGATCGGGTTGGTATATCACGGACTACTCGGACAAACTCAAAGCGCCCGAGAGTAAATCAGAGAACAAAGGGAAACCCACTGACACCAGTACAAGCGAATCCAAAACAGACAACAAGACCGGTTCGACCGGCTCTGATAGTGGGTCCAGTTCAACGACCCCTACATCCGGATCTTCCGCTGGGTCTACGGGATCAAGTACGGCTTCGGGATCAGGGACATCGTCCAGTTCAAGTGCCTCCACTGGATCCGTGGCTACTTCTTCATCAAGCAGTAAGTCCTAACCCCTCACGCAGATGCACCGGCCGGGGACGCCTGTGCAACATTCTGACAATCACCGAGATCCTGTCCCCACGATAACCCGGCTCAAATTGCAGCCCTGATTCCTCAGACCCTCCAAGCATATGATCCCATCTGGCAAAATCATCAGTCCCTCGCAACAAACCCGTATTCGAACTTCTCCTCATGAGGAGCGAATATCTTTCACCTCTCTGCAGGAAGAGATATCAGAGCCATTTGCAACGGCAATACTTGTTTATCCACAAGGAGTTGTGACTCTTGACAGGTCCACCGACCGTCGGTACTCTCATCAGGTTTAGTCGGAATTTCAGCCTCTTCGGCATCTCAGCCCGAATGGAGGGTCATCCTTTAAACATTAGAGGGAAAAGCATGAAGAAGATGTGTGTAAATGGTTTGACAAAAATTGTTGGGGTCCTATTCATCTCCGGTATCTGTATCCTGAGTGTGGCGTCTGAACAGCACGCCCTTGCCGCTGGAAAAGATTCCTTTCGCGTCGGTGTCCTTGATCCTCAAACCGTGATTGAAAAGTCAAAGGCGGGAAGCCGCGCCTTGGCGGCTTTGAAGGAACATGCCCAAGCCAGAGAAACCGTGATGAAAAACGATCAAAAGGAATTGGAGAGTCTTCAGGAAGAACTCAAAGCCGCAGAGTCCAACTCCAAGCTGAGTGAGGAGGAGCAAAAACGCAAACAAGAACGGTTTGCACAAAAATATCAAGCCTGGCAAAAACAAGGTCAGGATTTCCAGAATGAACTCGGGCAAAAACAAAAAGACCTGGTTCAGGAATATATGAAGAAAATCGAAGAAGCCACAAGTGCCGTCGCCGCACGCCATGGCTTTGATGTGGTCATTGATAAAGGCAGTGAAAACACGCTAAAAATTGTGCTGTACAGTAGAGATGGGTTAGATCTCACAAATGAAGTCGTGAAGGAATTTGACCGTCGATTTAAATAACCGTTGATTCATAGCAAGCGCGTAAACATTTTCCCCTGTGGGTCAAACTCACAGGGGATTTTTGTATCCCCTCGCCTTCATATTGTGTGGATACAAATCTCCGCTGTTTAACGGTCAACAAAGAATTCTACAACCCTTAGATTGGAATTGAGTCAAACCATATCATCCAGGCAGGGTTTTCTGTGGACCACAGAACTTTTAGTGAGCGACAGGCTCGAAGGAACAAGTGGTGGACTTTCCATTCCGTCCGCCCTCAAGCCCCCGAAACAAGCGAGGGATGAACGAAAGAATCCACGAAAACTACTGCTTTCGGAATACAGGAGACTGGATGAGAAAATTTTAAAAATACCAGAAAGAAGAAACAGGAGTTAGCGCCCGCTGCCTCCGACAGCTTCTTCCTCGGACTGATAGATGGGAATCACCTGAGGCAGGTTGGCATATTCAAGCAATTCTCTTACATGGGATTGAGGACTCACAATACTCAATCGAATGCGATCGGACTTCATCCGCTGGTACCAAAGAAACATCTGCCCCAATCCCATCGAGTCAATCCAGGTAATGTTCGAGAAATTGAGAATAATATGATGGCATCCTATTTCCTGAGCACCCAGAATGGCCGCTTCGAGCCCAAGCTTAGAGTCATAATCAAAACGACCGGATAACTCCAGAACTTTTGTATCCTGGCGAACATGTTCTCTGACAGTCAGCATTCCAGACTTCCCTCTTATTGACCTTTTCGGCAAACACACAGTAAAAATTTACTGATCTCATAAAAAGACACAATAGTCAGATCCCCCAACTGACCTTGGGTAATACAAAGCTTGGCACTCAACCCATCCAGATAGTGCTTTCGTCAACAACATCCCTTTGATTGCAGTAGTCTAAAAAATAGACTGAGCCATTGAGGGGGAAGGCTTTTATACTACATTCTCTATTGTAGATTTTTTCTTCAGCAGTTATTCCTGGCATTCCTGCTAAATCATCAATCCAATGTTCATTTTGGTGAGTTGTGAAAAAGAAGGATCGAGTTTCATAGGCATGCCATAAGCATTCAGAGGCAAAATTCCATTAAAAAACAAGCTAAGCCCAAATGCGCCAAATATTGGGGAAGTCAAAAACATCTTCGCTTTCTCCTCTTCTGGATATGATCTGGTCATTTGAAGGTACCGACAGAGAACTCTTCAGGTTGTTGACGGTATTTAGGAATAACACCAGCAAGAGATGCAGCATAGTGGACCAACCCCTTTAGCTCCATGGGAAGATTTTGGATGATTTTTTGAACACTCTGCCGGAATCATTCTGTGGAAGAACCGGGGCGTGAATCACGTAGTCATTTTCATATACTCCTCTATTTAACCTTCCAAGCGAGCTAATCGCGGGGTAAGGACGGGAATCCTTGATCGTGACTGAGTGGGGTCAGGGAGGGTTTCCTGGAGAGTGTGAACTAATCAGGGACGCAGGCTCATCCGCCTAGATGCAGATCGTTAAATTCAAGAAAAGATTCTACTTTTTAACATCATAGCAACTCGAGAGTGATGATGGTGTCCTTGTTAACGGGATAATCCCGGAAATGTTTTGATCCATCACTCGCGAAAACATGAACTTTACCACCATAACTATTACCTGGTATCGATAGGGTGACTTTGTTTCCAGAAATTTTAGCGCGTATTGTCTTAAGTTTGTTGGTATCGCCGGCGTCCATCAAGGTAAAAGTGGTATTTGCGCTGGCATTTCGCTGGGGGTAATAGAAAATATCCAGATGGGGTGGAGTTTGGCTCCAGGTACTGTCATTTCCCTGATAGATATTTCCTTTGACTATCAAACTGTTGGCCTTCACAAAAATGGGCACATGCTCTCTCATCACTTCTACCTCGAGCCATTGTTTTCCGGAATGAATAGAGCCGTTGTAGTAATCAATCCAGTTTCCCTCCGGCAAATACACTTTTCGGATGGGTTCTTGATTATAAATGGGCGCCACCAATAAGGAGGGCCCAAACAGGTACTGGTCCCAGATGTCATAGGTTTGTTCGTCATCGGGGTAAACGCCCCCAAGCGGCTTCATCAAGGTTCCCTGCTCCGCAGCGGTATTAAGCAGGGAGTATACATAGGGAATCAACGCCATGCGCTCCTCGAATACCTGACGGTAAAGGTCTTGAAATGACTCCGAGTAACGCCAGGGCGCCCGATCGTTGCTGCGACCACTGGCCCCATCCAGCTTAATCTCAAAAAGACCAGTCCATAGGCCAAATTGAATCCATCGCAGATAAAGGTCTTCACTGATAAAGCCGGTATTGCCGGTAAACCCTCCGGCATCCGTACCCCAATTGGGGAAACCCAGATAACTGGCGCGGATGGCATTGGCCATATTGCTGCGCAAGCCCTCCCAATTTGTCCTGACATCCCCTGCCCAGATAGCACTTAAATACGGCTGCGTGCCTTGCACCGCCGCACGAGCAAAATTAAATTGGTCTTCACCCCAATAATCGGCCAGCGCTTCATGGGTATGTTTAGCATAGAGCCAAATAAATTTACTGCGGCGCTCCAGAATGGGCGTGCGATCGTACCACGCTTCGTCATAGGGAAAGTTCTCATCCCCCCTATCCATTTTGTGCCCCTGTACGCCAACTTTGTACTGCAAGTCGGTTAAACGCCGCGTAAATTCTCTGACAGACTGGGAGTTGCTGAGATCAAAGTACCCTTTATAACCGGCCATGCGCCCTGGAAAATTCTGGTCGCCAAACGTCATCGGCGCTATCCAGGTCATTAAATGAATGTGGTAGTCCTTATTTAATACCTTTATCCACTCCTGGGGGTTGGAAAAGCCTCTACCAAAATTCATTTCCGACCACCCATGGGCGCCATCGCTATAAGGGCGATCGACAAATAATCCCGTAAAGGGAATCTTCATCTCGGTGAAGCGTCTAGTGTCATCAAGAACATCCTGTTTGCCTCGCTTGTGGACGTCACGCCAGATCACGGGGCCGGTACTCCAGAGCGGAACCTGTTTGGGTGCGCCAATGAGTTGGTAATAATTGACCAACCCATGATCCAACGTTGGTGCATCAAGAACATGCCAATCAAACCGTGTGGCGGCGTGGTATAACTCGGTTCGGCCATTCATCGCAAATTGATAACGGCCCTCAGCGAAGGTGTTAAAAAAGCTCACATACCCTTTCGTACTAAAGAACATAGGTGAAACCGCAGTGGCATAGTCGGCACGAAACCGGTTGTATTCTGCGATCGCATTGACATCCTGCACCAACCCCCTCAAATCCGGAGTTTTTTGATTATATGGTTCGGTAGCTTGTTTCACGCCAAACATATGTCCGCCGAGGTCTTCCATGAATATATTGACATGGGAAAACCAATCCGCATCACTGGAAAAATGCAGGCCTGCCTGATCAGCCTTAATATCAATGATGACGTTTGAATCGTAAAAGGACTCTATCTCTTCGTCGTCATCCACATCGCGATACGTCAGTTGCAGGCGATAGAAACTGTTACTTTTCCTCTGGAGCTGGACATCATCCCAGGAGTGAAAATCCAACATGATATCCTGAATCACCATGATGGGTTGTTGATCCCGAAACACCACCAAGGCCTTGTCCTTTTGCTCAATCGTTAACGGTACAGGAGCGGCGGCACAGGCGAGATTGCCGATCAATAACACAAACAGAATACTCTGAATCAACTTAAACATTTCTCTTCGGCAAAGGTTTATTATTCGTTCCTCAATCATCCTCGGCTTCCCAATACGGCAACCTTAATGACCTGGTCCTAAAAACCCGACACCCGCTATTGAAAACTTCAGGATAAGGAGCATCCCAAACTAGGGAGAATTGGCCTGATAAAGGCCTGGAACCACGCCCATGGTGTGAAGGGATAACCATCTAAGCCAAGGCGGTCAGTATGGATGGCCCAGAGAGAGGATTGAACGAAATGGTGGGAAATTGGAACTACGCTTAAAGAAGCAATTGGATCAGTTAGATGAGACCTTGCAACGAATTGGTTGTTTTGGTGTAGGTGGTGCGCCCGGCAGGAATCGAACCTGCGACCCCCGGCTTAGAAGGCCGGTGCTCTATCCAACTGAGCTACGGGCGCATGATAGGAAAATCGCATAGTTAGGGAGTTTGAGTCAACGACCCGGCAGCCTGGGGTGCCAATTGTTGCATCCGTCATTTCGGCCCAGAAAATCAAACAAAAAACCACAGTTTTTGAATGAGGGGATCATGTGCTCCACAGAAACGAAGCAAGGCCAAAGCTTTTAACAACCCTGTTCAGGAAACGGGGTGAAGACCAAGTAAATCCGTTCATATCATCAAAAACATCGAAAAACGAAAATGTTTCACCTCTAAACTATCCGATTTTCACACAACATGCTTAACGAGTCGTTCATGCATATAGGATATTCGCATCCAACCGATAGGGTGAGCTATCGGAGGTGGAAATGCGAAATAATTTCATCCTTGGTGTTGTCGGTTTCTTTGTACTCCTTGGTGCCTGCGCCTCACAGCATGCGTCCAATCATAACGTTGATGAACAGGTGGATCTCTATCTCAGCACACTGGATGATAAGCATTTCGTCTGGTGCGAATTAGATCTGGAGCAATGTCGGCGTGACTTTGAGGCATGGAAACGTACCAAGCAAGGTCTCAGCATAATTAAGGAATTCGAACGAGAGAATACTGATCAACCGGACAATACCCAGCACCTGCCGAATGTCTTTCGAACGCGATTTGTGGAGGAAGGCCAGTTAGAAGAAGAAATGGTAGGCAAAGACGGCAAGGGGCAGAGCATCGATCGTGATCCGGATGGCTTGGGTAGGTTCTATTGGACTACTGATAATAATGGTAATAATGGACATACCATACAGGAAGGCATGAGTATGGCTCCGAGCATATATGGTCCCCAATCCCCGCGCTGATATCCTTGAGGAGCCGGCTAAACTCACCATTTGGCTCAGATCCCTTCGCTTGATTTACCCGACGCACTGACTCTCGAACCGACTTCCCCTTCTTTTAAAACCAAAGATTCCCTTTAATCTTGCTATTCACTCAAAAGAAATTTTTTACTTCAAATTGGATAAAACTACTCCTGTAAAGTTTTAATTATCTGCGCTAACGACGACCAGGGATTTAGGCCTATTTCAACTATGATTCCATTAGTTCTCATAGAGGAAAATGATAACAAACGACTAGCCTAATCGAAGAACCTATTCCCCCACCCGAACCAGCATGCCGCGATCTTTGCAGATATTGAAGGTGTGATAGAACCACGCCACGATGATCAAAAGGAATCCAAAATTAAGGCCCGTGGCCCAAAGCAAATGAGTCACCGGCGCACTTCCTGTGGTGAGGACACCACGCATCCCTTCAAAGATATGCGCAGGAGGAACCATCCAGGCAATGGATTGCAGGACAGGGGGAAGGACTTCAATCGGGTAAAACACACAGGAGATGGGTTGGAAAAGGAAGACCATTCCCCAGGCTAGGACTTCGGCCTGCTGCCCAAAGCGCATAATGATAGAGGTGGTGAGCACGCCAATAATCCAGCCGGATATTACTAAATTAAGGACGAAGGGGAGCAAGGAAAGGCCCATCTGGAGAATGTCGTATGAATAAAAGACCCAGGCGAAAACCATCATCAACCCGCCCACCGCCGTGACCTTCAGCACACTCATGGTCATGGTGGCAACGAGATATTCTCCGACCGTTAATGGACTGGCAAACAGGTTCATCAGATTTCGTGCCCACATTTCTTCTAAAAATGAGACGGCAATGCCCTGCTGCGCGCGAAACAACACATCCCAGAGGATCAGCGCCCCAAGAAAAAATGAGAGGGCGCCATGCAGCGACATCCCAACTTTTTCCAGATAAATCGTAATGAATCCCCACACCACGAGATCTAGAAACGGCCAATAAAAAATCTCCAGCAACCGGGCAAAGCTTCGCTTGTAGAGATACATATGACGCGATAATAATGCAAGGATACGACCGAGACTCATGGACCGTTTTGCTCTCTGGCCAGTTTCAAAAAGACCTCTTCCAGATCTCGTTGGCCGTAGCGTTGGATGATTTCGGAGGCGGTACCTTCCGCCACAATTTTGCCCCGTTGCAGGAAGATGATCCGATCGGACATCTCCTCCATCTCCCGCATGTTGTGTGAGGTATAGAGAATACTTAGGCCTTCCGAGCGTTGATATTCTTTCAAGAACGATTTAATTTTATTGACGATATCAGGATCCAAACTCGCGGTGGGTTCATCGAGAAACAGCACTTTAGGTTCGGTCATGATGGCTTTGGCCAGAGTGAGCCTCGACATTTGACCGGAAGATAGTTTTCTCGTCAGTCGATGCCGAATGTCCTCCATCTCCAACTTTTTGACAATATCATCAATGCGCTGCTGGATATGCTTGAGTTCATAGAGCCTCGCAATGACCTTAAGATTTTCCTCTACCGTTAAGGAAAACGGCATCGAAATGTATGTGGAGGAAAAATTCACCTGTTTCAGAATGGTTTCCCGATGTGTGGCCAGATCCAGTCCGAACATGTGAATGGTGCCGACCGTCGGCGTGATCAGCCCTAACAACATGTGAATGGTGGTAGTTTTGCCGGCGCCATTCGGCCCAAGGAGCCCGAGTATTTCACCTTTTTTGATGTCGAAAGAAATATTATCGACGGCGGTAAAGCCTTGAAACCGCTTGGTGAGGTTTCGAACCTCAACGACAGGGGAAGCCATAGAATCTGAGGCAGGCATTAAAACAAAAACCCACCAATTTTATCGGGCAGGTGACAGGTTTCACAGCGATTACTCAGCACTTCACCCTCGTAACGCTGTTCCCCATCATGACAACGAAGACAATCGGCCATGTTCGCCTTCCAGAGCACCGAGTCTTTTGGATGATCCGGCTCATGTGGTTGATCATCGAGTTTGACATGCCCGCGCGGAATCACAATGGGATACGTTTTGATTGGCGCTCCGTGCACGACCCGCCCGTGGCAGGTCGTACACCCCTCCCCTTTTCCGCGTTTCTCAAAGGCCTCCATGTGTTCCCGATGATTCATGATCAGCCCGACATCTTTGACCGGTGGGGGCAAATCCCGCGCAGAGACTTCCGTCACCCGCAAGATGGCCCGATGACAACTGATACACACAGAAGAAGACACATGGGATTCAAGATTATGCGGTTCGGTCGGGGTTCCGAAAACCGTGATCGTGACGTCTTCTATTCCGGCAAAGACTTTATCCTCAATAAACCCGGAAATGCCTGGACGCACGTGGCAATCGACACAGGTGACATCTTTATGACTGGATTGTATCCAGGAATCGTAGGATGGTCTGATGGTATGACAACTCGCACAGAAGGTGGGCTGATTGGTCAGCGGGATAGCCGCAGCCCCTCCTAAGGCCAGCACCAGGAGTGTGGCCGCAATGAGGGTCAGGCCTTTTCCCATGAACGTTACGAATCCCTTTGAAGGGGAAACTTTTTCATGATCAGTTGCGCCAGCCCTGGGACGTCATCCCGATCAAACCAGGGAGCCGAGCATTCAATGCGTTTCATAGAAGCCACCGCCAATAAACCATCTAACGACACATCCACTTCCTGTAGCTGCTCGCGCACCACGATGACTTTCGGAAACCCCTGGCTTTTCCAGCCTTCGGCAATTATTAAATCGATTTCCCCATTGATGAATCGGTCCCGGACTTGATCGACAGGAAGTTCTTCCGGAACATCAGCAAACATGGCCAGGCTACCCTTTGATAACACTATGACCGTACTGGCCCCTGCGCGTTTGTGGCGCCAACTGTCTTTGCCTTCAGTGTCCAGATCGAACCCGTGCCCAGCATGCTTGATGGTGGCCACTCGATAACCCGCGTGAGTCAGTTCCGGAATGAGCCGTTCAATCAAGGTCGTTTTGCCACTATTGGAGCGGCCAACAAAACCCAAAATGGGAGGTGTCATGATGAAGCCTGTACTCCCTTCTATGAGGTCGAATTATGCCAAATAGACAGCGTGACTGATGGGAAATATGTCGAATGTCTTTTAAAAATTTCGTGATAATAATTGGACGTTCACCACATCGCCTGGCTTCAGAGATTCGACCTCTTCCGGTACATCAATGAATCCATTCGCTTTCACCATTGAGGTGAGGATGCCGGACCCCTGTCCACCGGTCGTCCGAACCGTGAGGACGCCGTTTTCCTGTTGAAGAATGCCGCGAAGGAAATGCCGCCGGTCCGTATGTTTGGAGAACGTTTCTTGGAAAAGTGCCTTCACAACCGGCCGTTCCCACTTCCGATGCCCGCCCATTTTCAACATGGCCGGTCGCACGAGTTGATCAAAGGTCACCATCGAGGAAACGGGATTTCCCGGCAAGCCAAATGCCAACTTCCCTTGGATTTTTCCAAAGGCTACCGGCTGTCCGGGGCGAATCGCTAATTTCCAGAAATTCATGTCTGCTCCGAGTTCGGCAAACACCGGCTTGGTAAAATCATAATCTCCCATGGAGACTCCCCCCGATAACACCAAAATATCACAGGTGAGCCCCTGTCGGATTTTGTCTTTTAAGGAATCAGGATTGTCTTTGGCAATTCCCAAGAGAACAGGGATTCCGCCCGACTCCTGAACCGCAGCAGCAATACCATAGCTGTTGGAATTGACGATTTTATGCTCATCAAATGATTCATCCAGATCCGCCAACTCATCCCCTGTCGAAAGAATGGCCACTCGAGGACGTTGCGACACAAGGACAAAAGATTTGGCCAGAATGGCCAACATGCCGATTTCCCCGGAACGCAGTTGGGTCCCTTTCGGAATGATGCACTCTCCTTCCGTGACATCTTCTCCTTTTGGTCTGATGTTAGAACCCTGACCGGCTTCAGTCTTCATGATACGAACCTTTGCCCCTGAAGGCTCCGTGTATTCCACCCGCACGACGGTATCTGCTCCGGCCGGCATGGGGGCTCCGGTCATGATCCGAATCGCTTCCCCCGGACCGACGGTTTTCGTGGCCACTGCCCCTGCCGCGACATCTTCCACAATATTTAATTCGGGAATGCGAGTGATGGCATAGTCCTGCTTAATGTCAGCCCATCGGACCGCAAAGCCGTCCATCGCCGAATTGTCCCATGGAGGATTGGATCGTGGGGCAAGAATGTCTTCTCCCAATACCCTCCCCAGGGAATCAAGGAGCCCGATTTTTTCACAGCCCAAGTGATGCGCGGCATCCAGGACAGTTTGTTGGGCAGAAGTTAACGAAGTAAGCTCATCCATGTGTCTTGCCTAATCATGCGGAAGATTGAAGTGGTTCTCTGAAGACGGCGACACTCCACGCAGAGTCTCGCCACAAGCACACAACACATATGTTTTTTCTTTTCATTATGGCAGTCAGTACACCTTCAATTCATGCTTGGACACTCGACCATCCTCTGGCGTTCTCATCAAATAGTCAGATAACGCATTGCAACCGGCTTTGGGCGACCTGTTAGGCCTTTTTGAATGGAGCCGGCCTGGCCGACACTTTTACCAGGGAATCTTTCTTCTTACAGAACTCCTCGACTTTGTTCGCAATGCCGTGGATGGCGTCAGCCGTGGGAAGATCCGAATGAAACAGCGCATAGGGCTCGCCACGATCACATTGGAGAACCATTTCCGGATCCAGTGGCACGCGACCGAGGAAGGGGACGCCCATGTCTGCGGCCGAGGCTTCACCTCCCCCTTTTCGAAACAATTCAATGGATTTGTGGCAATGGGGACAATCTAACCCGCTCATGTTTTCCACAATACCAATAATAGGAAGCTCACTATCCCTTGCGAAGGTGACCGACTTCCGGGAGTCTAACAGGGCCACTTCCTGTGGAGTGGAGACAATGACGCAACCCGTGACATCACCAATAAGATCAATCGTCGTTACCGATTCATTCCCGGTCCCTGGCGGCAGGTCAATCAGCAGAAAATTAAGGTCTTGCCATTCCACTCCACCTAGCAGTTGATTGATGAATTCAAATTTATACGCATCCCGCCAAATAATGGGATCATCTGAATTTTGCAAAAGAAATGACATGGAGGCAATTTTCAGATTATAGGCTTGATGCGGAATAATTCCGCCGCCGGTACTGATTTTGAGTTTTTGACCTTCGGCTCCCACCATTTTTGGAATATTGGGGCCATGAATATCCATGTCGCATATTCCCACTTCATAACCTTTGAGGGCCAAACTAATGGCAAGATTGGTGGTCATCGTGCTTTTTCCCACCCCGCCCTTATTGCTCATGACCAATATTTTGTAATCAATGCGCTCCATGCGCTTTCCGACCAACCAGCGACTATGGCCTTCACGGTCCTTTTGGCAGGTTTCGGTTTCATCACAAATGGCACACGCCCACATATAGGTACAGACATCCCCACTCGAACTCGAGGATGGTTGAATCATATTCAATTCAGTTGCCATGAATCCCTCCACATACATCCACTACGATGATAATTTGGATAATATACATTCGGCCACACGCATAGATCATGACGTGGCCAGACTTCCCATTTTCTCCACCATATGCTCTAACAGCGGTAGAATGATATTTAAATTTTCCTGCACGCCGTTTACGCTTCCTGGCAAATTCATAATCAGTGTGGTCCCCTTAATTCCAGCCGTTCCGCGTGAGAGCATGGCCGTCCTGACTTTTTTAAGACTTTCAGCCCTCATGGCTTCTCCGATGCCGGGGATCTCTTTTTCAATCACGTCCCTGGTTGCCTCAGGCGCCCAATCGGTTGGTCGCACACCCGTTCCCCCAAGAGTCAAAATGATATGAGGCGCGGTCGTCCCACAAATTGTGTCCAATTGGTGGGAAATAGCCTGACGATCATCCGCCACGACATCATAGGATAAAAGGGACAATTGGTGGTTCGTCAAGATCCTTTCCAAAGGTTTCCGATTTTGATCGGGTTTTTGGCCTGACTGTATTTTGCTGCTGATCAACACCACAGCCACCCGTATCATCAAATGCCTCTACTGGATTTCATATTACCGCGGACCTGAGTCCGGAACGTCGACATATTCCTCATCCCCACCAGACCCGGCTCCCACTGGTTGTGGGGCTAATGGAGGACGCCGAACGGCCGGCGCGCCAGAAGCTGGAGCGGGTGCCCCCACATCCTCACTGTCTGGAGCTTTTTTCTTGCCAAAGACTTGGGCGCTGATAATACCCACTTCATAAAAGAAATACATCGGGATGGCCATAATACATTGGTTAAATGGATCAGGCGTGGGCGTAAGAATAGCCGCGAAGAGAAAGGATCCCAGAAATGCCCATTTCCGGTATTTTCGTAATACAGGAGCATCCACCCACCCTAATTTCGCCATCAAGGTCAACGCGAGCGGAACTTCAAATATCAGTCCAAAGACCAACATGAACCACAGAATAAAACCCACATAGTTGGCAATAGAAATTTGTGCAATAAATCCAGAAGCCAACCCATAGGAAATCAAAAAATGCAACGCGAAAGGCAACACGACAAAAAAACAGAAGGTCAATCCCAAATAAAAAGCCACGGTGCTAATGGCGGTGAAAGGTCCGACAAACCGTCGTTCCTGGGCATGTAAACCTGGAAGAACAAATTGCCAGACTTCCCACAACCAGTGAGGAGTCGACAAGACAACTGCACATAATCCGGCCACTTTCACATTTTGCCATAAGGCTTCAGCCGGGGAGAGGAAGACGAATGGAATTTTGGGCAAATCCGATGGCATCCATTCCCATGAATCTAAAATGAAATAATTTTGCAGAGGGATCCGTAGCCAGGACACCAGCGTATCCGCATAAAAAAATGTCCCGACAAACACACAGGCCATCACAATGACCGCACGCGTGAGCCGCCATTGGAACTCGTGCAAATGCTCCATGACGGGCATTTTTTTGTCTTCCAATGGCTTAAAGACTTTTTCTTCAAACCAGGAACCTATTTTGCTTTGTTTGGCCATGTAAGTCCTGCACCCCAAAAATCCGAGGGGGGCTCACAGTCGCCCCCCTCAGTATCTATCTCTTATTGAGGATTCACTGCGATAAACAGATTATTGCCGCGCCGGTTGACCAATAAAACGGCCAACTCATCTTTGGCAATTTTTGACGCAACCTGCTTGAAGTCGTCAATCGTTTTCACACTTTGGCGACTCACTTCTTGGATGACGTCACCAACCTGAATACCCGCAGCCTCAACGGCGCTACCTGATTCGACTTTCGAGACGACCACACCTTTGATTTGTTCAGGAATATTGAATTCACTCCTGCTTTCCCCACTAATAGGTGCGACGGTCATTCCCGACAATACGTTATCCAGTTTGGCCATAGCCGGAGCTTTCTCTTCTTCTACCGGCCCAGTCTTTGCCAGTGCCTGATCGGATGGCCGTTCTCCCAGTTCCAGAGTCAGCAAGGTCTCTTTGCCCTCGCGTAACACTTTAATTTCTTTTTTCTTTCCGACCTTTGTTCGGGCAACGATATTACGAAGATGATTGACATCCTTGACGGCTTCACCTCCGTATTCAAGGATTACATCGCCCCGTTGAAGTCCGGCCTTTGCGGAAGGGCCATCTTCATGGACTTCACTGATTAATACCCCACCCTGTTGACCTTCAGGTAGTTGGAATGATTGCGCTAATGCAGGCGTTAATTCCTGAATGGCCACTCCCATCCATCCTCTCACCACCTTCCCCGTTTCGATCAGGCTTGCAGCGATATCCTTCGCAATACTGACTGCGATCGCAAATCCCACGCCTTCGGAACCACCCGTTCTGGAAAAAATGGCCGTGTTGATCCCGATAAGCTCCCCTTTCATATTCACCAGGGCTCCACCGGAATTTCCGGGGTTAATCGCGGCATCCGTTTGAATGAAGTCTTCATATTCCGTAATACCGACACTACCTCGGCCGAGAGCACTGATAATTCCCAACGACACGGTATTGCGTAATCCAAAAGGACTCCCGAGGGCTAACACCACATCTCCAACTCGAAGGGATTCATATTCTCCCCAGGCCACTGAAGGAAGCGGGCCATTTTCAAGTTTGACTTTAATGACTGCTAGGTCGGTCTTCGGATCAGTCCCGACAACCGTTGCTGACATCTCTCGTCCATCATGAAAAGACACCTTGATATCACTCGCATCTTCCACAACGTGGTTATTCGTCAGAATATATCCGCGAGAATCAATAATCACCCCGGACCCGGCACTCATACCTGGAGGTCCGCCTGGACCACCACCGGGAGGTCCGCCTCCAGGGGGCCCTCCGCCGGGAGGCCCACCAAATGGTCCTGGAGGTAAGCCTCTAGATGGTCCACCCCCGCCAGTTACTGCCACGTTGACAACCGCCGGACCGACTTTTTCAACAATTTCTGAAAAACCTTCGATGAACGCTCCGGGTATAGCCGCTTGCGTTTGGGCGGGAACAAACCACCCATTTCCCAAAAATCCACCGGCCATTCCCAATCCTACAAATAGGACAAGAAAACCCCATGGAGGGGCAATTCGAAACGGCCTGGCAGCGCCAGTAAACAACCGTGACATGTGCATCATCCCGATCTCCTGTTCAAAAAATGTAATAGAAACGGAGTGAATAGGAAAATTTCTATCTCACAACGCTGGGTGTTCTCAAGAAATTCCCTAAGACAAATCGCCTCACTTCGTATAACCGTTTGATTCTACAATAATTGTTTTCCTACGTTCAAAGTCAAATCCTTAGTTTTTTACTGCACCAGTACAGGCGGGTGACCAACAGAGTATCTTCCATTTTGTCAAGACATTCGTTTTAAAAACGAAAAGACGCTCCTGGAGGACATAAACGTCTTCAGAACCGGCTGTTTGTATTGAGAAGGACTAAACACTGCGTCGTTCTCACGAGCGAAAAGCCCATGAAAATACTACAGGAAATATTAGACAGAGCAAAGGAGATGGGATCGAATGAAGAATGATTACATTCAGGAAGGAGGCATTACTCGGTAATATCCAAGAGGGAGCCCAAAACTTTCCCCTGAATGCTCATACTGGCCATATTGGCTTCTATGAGATTCACCGCTTGCAGATTGGAAATTATTTCTTCGCTGAGATCCACATTAGATCCTTCGCGAAGACTGAGCGAATTATTACCGGAGAAAAATTGGGGACCGGGACGTTCATCGGTTTGCAAAGTAACCCTCACGCCACCACCGACTGAGGATTCTTCTGGAAGAGCACGGATTCGTTTAAAACTTTCTGTTTGGGCATTGGCAATATTATGCGCGCCGACGCTGAGGATTCTTCCTCCAGCTTGAATTCCAGAAAGAGCAGAGGCCATACCGGCAATCATCATGACTTCTCCTTTGATTCGATGGGCATCTCACAACCCTCCATGCTCCTTCACGTTATCGACCAAAGTCTCAAAACCTTTCCCGACGAGAGTGGAAGAGTTTTCCCAAAACGCCGGAGACAGAGAGCCCCTTACTGTGGAAAATTGACTTACTGAATATTCATAGAAATTGCTGAAGATTGACAGCATTTTTGCTATGGTGCTATCAAGCCATTTCCTAAGGTATTTCTTAAAGGGGCGGTTGAAAAAGCCGCCAGCGGCGTTCTCGCCATTTTTCCGTGCTCACGTACTGGAAGTACGCTCTGCGCGCAAAAATGACTGCGGCCTTGCTGGACGGACTTTTTTGAACCGCCCCGAGACCTCTAATATGCAACGTGCCTGTGGGTCAATATGCCCTTGGAAATTGGTTTTATTCAACACTCCCTTAAAGGATCCATATGCGGGGACTTGTTCTTCATCAGAAGCTTCAACTTCATACCGACCTACCCCTTCCCCCCCGTCCACATGGTGAAGCCAGGATCAGGGTCATCCAAGCTGGAATCTGCTCGACCGATCTTCAGCTACTCAAAGGGTATATGGCCTTTCAAGGTGTCTTGGGGCATGAATTTGTTGGGATAGTCGATGAGGCCTCCAATACAGGATTGATTGGAAAACGGGTCGTGGGAGAGATCAATGCCGCCTGTCGCACTTGTGAAACCTGTACCAACGGCCATCCCACGCATTGCCCTCATCGCACCACATTAGGCATCCAGGGTCGGGATGGGGCCTTTGCGGATTATCTTACTCTGCCGGTTGAAAACCTTTATGTCGTGCCTGACTCCATTTCCGATGATCAGGCCGTCTTTATTGAACCCTTAGCCGCCGCCTGTGAGATACCCCAATTAGTCTCGATCAAACCAACCGACCGGGTGGTCGTCATCGGAGATGGAAAGTTGGGGATACTGTGCGCACAAATTCTTGTGCTTTCAGGATGTGCCGTGACCCTATTGGGCCGTCATTCGGACCACAACACCTGGCTCACCCACATGGGCATCAAGGTGACCTCGCACCCGGCTGATATTTCTCCAGGCGCAGATATCATTGTGGAAGCCACCGGAAGCCCCGAGGGGTTTTCCACGGCCATGCAATTAATTCGACCTCGAGGTACACTTGTGCTCAAATCCACCTATCATGGGAACCTGTCTTTAAATATGGCGGCTTTGGTCATTCAGGAAATATCCTTAATTGGATCGCGTTGCGGCCCGTTCCCTCCCGCCATCCGCCTATTAGAATCGAACCACGTCCGGGTTGCCCCCCTTATCCATGCTCGCTATGCACTCCTGGATGGCGTTCTGGCCCTGGAAAAAGCCGCACAGAGTGGGGTACGAAAAGTCCTGCTGCAAATGACCTAAATCGTGGGCAGTTGGCAAAAATATTTTTTATGTATCCCATGCTGGTTGAATGGTTCAGCCTTTGGTATGTATGATGAGGCTATAATTCGCCGAGCTGGCGTAGCTCAATCGGTAGAGCAGCGGTTTTGTAAACCGCAGGTCGGAGGTTCAATTCCTCTCGCCAGCTCCATACAACTCACGGGACTGCCCAGTTTCGGCAGGAACGCCAACATCTAACTATCAAGAAAGACATCACGGATTGTTTTTTTAAATTGAATTGTTCTCGCCAGCCCTTCCAACCGTGTTCACTCCGGATCTATTTGGTCGAAGCATTCTCATACCACAGGAGTCATCTCTTATCTTCTTGGCGTTGAAGGTCATGATGCAAGGCCTCATTATCTTCCACAATTTTTCGGGTTCATTCGATTGTCCAAATTCACCCCACCAACACTTGTGTAATTGTTATCGAATTTTTACATTAAGAAAAACTGCTTTTGTTCAGGGAGTAATCTGTTAAAATAACTTGACATGACGATAGTGATCTCGCAAGCAATTGTGGTGGCTCATTTCGTCAGGATGGGAAAAATGCCATATTGCCTAACAGGGCGAACAGTCACAGAATAATTTAGGAATATTCCCAACAGGTTACCCATTTCCTCTCGCATGTCCATGCTCAGATCGCGCACCCAATGAACGACGATAAGCAAACAACCCTGCCCGCGGAAAAATCTTCCCCCACACCCCTGGCTGATCACACAAAGTCTGAAAGCCTTCGACGACAATCGGTTGCTGATAAACCCTCGTCTAAGACTCGAACACCCAACCTGATTTCGGCGGAATCTTCACATGCAGAAACCGTCTCCATGCTGAAAAAACAGTATCAGCTTGCGGAGCGACAGAAACGATGGATAAAACGAGCAGGGCTCATGGGGGTCTTCATTATTATTTTGGGAGGATTAGGCACTTGGTTGGCAGAGGAGAATAAGGCATTTAAAATGGCCATCCTGAGAGTCGTCGCTCCGGTAGTGAGCATCCATCTGGATCCCGAAATGGTTTCAATTCCTGCCGGGACCTTTCAACAGGGAGATACCTGGGAAGAGAGTACGTCAAACGAACTCCCGCTACGAGAAGTCCATATCAAAAAATTTGCTTTAGGGCGATTTGAGGTCACCTTCGAGGAATATGACCGGTTCGCCATATCAACAGGTCGGCCGCTTCCGGGAGATGAGGGATGGGGACGTGAAAGGCATCCGGTCATCAATGTCTCCTGGAAAGATGCCGCGGACTATGCAACGTGGTTATCACAAAAAACGGGTTATCGCTATCGACTTCCCACAGAGTCTGAGTGGGAATATGCTGCCAGAAATATGGGAAAAGGCGAAATTTGGGCGGGAAACTCAGAACAGGAACAGCTTTCGACATATGCCTGGTTCAACACAAACAGCAATGGAAGAACTCAACCAGTTGGTACCCAACAGCCCAACGGCCTCGGCCTGCATGACCTGAGCGGAAATGTATGGGAATGGGTCCAGGATTGCTGGCATGACGATTATCAGCATGCCCCGACAAATGGATCGGCCTGGCTAGAGGCGAATGACGGGATGTGCGGAACACGGGTGAGGCGAGGAGGTGGCTGGACTAACGCTCCAATATCTTTGCGTTCTTCATTTCGTAATGGGTACAGCGCCGACTCGCGGAGCATCCAAATTGGGTTTCGTCTCGCGCAGGAAATCAAATAGTATAGCTATCTTCAGCTTGTCTTTTCCCTCTGTCACCTTTATTTTTCCCTAAACATGCTTCAAAAGGACAACGGTAACGTGTGACGATTCAAGTCTTTAGAACGTCGCTCCCACGCCTAACGTCCAGACCGCATCTGGACGGAGCCCTTCATTTTTATTGAGTGGAAGCTGGACGGCTGCCTGAACCAGAGTGTTGGGAAGTGGAGCCCATTTTAGGCCGGGAGCCAAATCGACGATGTCCTTTCCACTGTTATCCTTATCGTCCAATTCGTGACGGCCCAGGAGGTCAAGAGAGAAAGCAAAGACTGGAATAGGCGCATAATCAAACCCTGCGACATAGGTAAAAAGATTCAGTTCTGATTTGTTGTTGACCAGCACGAAGCCCGTATTTACATGGGGACCAATCATGCCGATCGGGGATGAATAATATTTAGAAGCGACAGCCAATCCCTCAAATCTGAATTCTCCGACTCCCATGAAGTTATCCTCGTTTCCCGTGGGAAAAGAAACGCCACCGCGTACTCCCAAATCAGGTAAAATTTCATGGTTTTTCAGGAAGTTATATTTGGTTCGAAGAAGAACGTCTCCGATCCCGGTTTTATCCGCAGAAGAGCTGTCTCTTGAAGGGTCCCCCGTACCGGGTGCCGTCCCATTGATCACGTAGATACCACTGCAATTACCACCTTGAGTACAAGGGACGCCGTTGGCATCAAGCATGGTCGCCTTCGCTTTTGCCTTGATCTTGTTATTGATGAGAGGAACAAGAAGATTGATGTCCCAATTATCCGTGATGCCATACGTGCCAAAAAATCCCACAAAATTGGTAATCACTTTGACATCCAGGTTAATTTGTAAGAGCTCATCTAACCCTGGGGAACCGGCGGGAGTTCCAGGCCCGGCGGTGGGAGAGACATCTTCACTGAGAGAAGACAGCTTTTGGCCATTAAATTTTTTGTAATTGGCGTTTGACCAGACGACCTGGAAATCAAATCGCCCTTTTCCAAGCGTGTCGGCTCGTTCCGCAAAGAGTGGACCGAGGCTTTTGGTGACTTCAACAGGAACTCCCCGCTCAACATCAAACCGATACGCCGCCACCGTAGAGTTCACCGCGAATTGCCCCGTTTGAGCCCCAATGCCATTGGTCAGTTCATTAAATGAATCAAACACCGCATTGCCAAAATCATTGGATCGATTGCCTGCAAAATTAGGATCGGTTTGAAACCCATTTCCCCCATAAAGATCAGGAATCACATTCTTTAATTCTTTGGCTTGAGTGACAGATTGACTGATGAGGAGCATTGCCAACACAAGGAAACAGGCCAACCGCTGAATTCGCCTACATACCAAGTTCTGCATGAGCCAATAAGTCATTATTTTTCCTCATATAATTGGAATAAACAAAAAAGGTTTCCCAAAAATTTCCACACAACGAAATTGGCGCGATGGTCCGAGCGCAATTATCGACTTTAACTATGGGTTTGGGGGATGGTACGCTCAACACCACAGGTCCAAAAGAATGGTGTTAATCACGCCCTTCTTCAGCTTTAGTGGCTATCAGATGGAATCATATCTAAAAACGCGATGCTGATGACGTAGAAAACCAGGCGATCCTATAAACTCTTTCTCATGAAGTCAATCCATATTTCCCAGAGGTTTCGCTTGCACCGACCCCCCACTCAGCCATACCCCCCAAATTTGGGAAATGACCGACAGGCTTCAAGAAGGAAGGTCTCTTAGTTTTCAAGTCGTGTACCAGGCCAACAATGGCATCTCCGAGGCAGGACCCAGTAAACTGGTCTCAAAAACCCACGTCGTCCGGAATCAGCACCATGCTTATGACACGTTCTTTTCATCGTTGCTGGACATATAAGCTCTCACGAAACGAAGGAAAAGGCCAAAGACGAAATTCTGATGCATCCGGAAAATGGCCCTGGCTTATTTTCTTCCGAGAATTTTCATGAGTAAAATTGACATAGGCCACAGGAGCACGTGAACGGTGTCCGATCGCACTCTACATCACCCCATCCAGAAAAGAGGATCTTTCCACTCTCCCAGCATCCTGCAGCTCTCTTTCCTGTTATGCAGTTTGACCGCATTGCTCCTTCCAATCCAGGCCCACGCAGATACCTCCAGTAGTACTGTGAACGGAAAAGTTCCTGCCCAATATATCGCCGAGACCCAGGGACAATCCTGGGCCGTCATCATAGGCATTGATAAATATCTGAATCTCGCCGGCCTGGCCTATGCGGTCGATGATGCGAAATCGATGGCACGCATGCTGGGGCGTCAAGGATTTACGGTTACATCACTCTACAACACTCAAGCCACCAAAAAAGCGATCCTTCAGGAGTTGCGCCACAACCTTGTGACGCAAGTACAAAAAAATGATCGAGTGCTCATCTTTTTTGCGGGGCACATCGGAGAGACCCCCGGCAAGGGAAAACAGCAACCTGTAGGCTACATGATGCCCGTCGATACCGAGCCGGGCCTACTTGCGGACACCGCAATCAGTGTGGATCTTCTTCGCGAACTTTCCGAATCACTTCCGGCAAAACAGGTCTTATTTCTCATAGACATTTGTTATGGAGGCATTGCCGGGCGCAGTCAGCGTTCGTTCCCCCCCATGACCAGTAATTATCTCAAGATGATTGCCAGTGAACCTGCGCGCCAATTGATTACCGCAGGAGGAACGGGGCAGCAAGCCTTAGCCGGACCGAAGTGGAAACATAGCGTGTTTACGTATTATCTTCTGGAAGGCATTGGAAAGGGAAAGGGTGACCTGAACGGCGATGGGATCATTCCCACTTCCGAACTCTTCACCTATCTCGATGAGCACGTGCAATCGGCTGCTCTCACCCATAAACATGTGCAACGACCTGAGATGTGGGGGTTGAGTGCGGATAAAGGAGAATTTGTCTTTATTCCCGAAAAATTTTCCTCCAACCCACAAGTCGCCAACACCCAAGGAAAGACGAGCAATCCTGCAGCTGGAACGGTCGAGACCATTGTCGGACTCTTAAAGAGTTTTGGAAATCCCCTGGATGTCTTCAACAATGTTCCATCTGGAAAGAGCGAGCAGGCTGATAAACAAAAAACGGTAGAAGAAGAAGCTGCCGCGCTAGAGGCAGAGCGGGAAAAATTTGAATTGCAAGCTCTCCAATCTTTAAAGGAGCAACGGCAGCGGGAGAAGGATCTTCAAGCGCAACTGGCGGAAGCCCAACGTCTGGCTGCGGAGGAAGAACGTCGGCGGGTTGCCGCAGAACAGGCCCGTCAGGAACAAGAAGCGCTCTTGGCGGAACAGCAGGCGGCGTTAAAAGCCGAACAAGCCCGCGTGGCCGCCGAAGAGGAGCACCGCAAACAAGTCCTGGCGGAACAAGAACAAACTCGTCTGGCCCAACTGGCCGAAGCTCAACGCCTGGCCGCGGAGGAGGAGCGCCGGCGGGTCGCCGCGGAACAGGCCCGCCGGGAACAAGAAGCGCTCTTGGCGGAACAACTAGCCGCGTTAAAAGCCGAACAAGCCCGCGTGGCCGCCGAAGAAAAACAACAACGCCAGCTGGCCTTAGCGCAACTGGCCGAAGCTCAACGCCTGGCTGCGGAGGAGGAACGCCGGCGGGTCGCCGCGGAACAGGCCCGCCGGGAACAGGAAGCGCTCTTGGTACAACAACAGGCCGCCTTAAAAGCCCAACAAGCCAAGCTCGCCGCCGAGGAAGAGCGACGAAAACAACTCTTGGCACAACGGGAACGGGAATTTCAAACGCAACTGGCCATAGCCCAGCGAATGGTAGCCGAAGAAGAACGTCGACGCGTGGAAGCCGAAAAGGCCCGACTCGCGGCAGAGGAGCAAAAACGAAAACAACTCTTGGCGGAACGGGAACTTACGCGTCAAACTCAACTCGCTGAAGCTCGCCGAATGGCCGAGGAACAGGCCAGAATTGAAGCCGAGGAACAGCGCCGCAAGGAAGCCTTAGCCAGACAGGAACTCACCCGCCAAGCCCAACTCGCTGAAGCCCGACGGGTGGCCGAGGAACAGGCCAGAATTGATGCCGAGGAACAGCGCCGCAAGGAAGCCTTAGCCAAAGAGGAACTCACCCGTCAAACCCAATTGGCTGAAGCCCGACGGGTGGCCGAGGAACAGGCTCGCATTAAGCAAGAAGCCGCCATGAAAGCCGAAAAGGCCCGACTCGCGGCCCTGGAAGAAGAGCGGGAACAAGTTGCCCGCCTGAAGCAAGAGGCCGCCATGAAAGCCGAAAAGGCCCGACTTGCCGCAGAAGAGCACCAACGCCAGCAGGCCGAGGAAGCGCGTCGCCTGGCCGATTTGGAAGAAGAGCGTCGACGAACCGCCGCAGAACGTGAGCGTAAGGAACTAGAGGCAAGAGTTACGCAACCACCAATTATTGTCCCGAATGGTGGAAATGATCCGGCAGGGCCTTCTTCTGGAAGTTCGCCAACGCCTGGGACCATTTCCGCATCCACCCCTTCTCCCCCATCCCCCTCGGCGATTGAACCATCCTCGAACGAGAATTCAGGGTTTTTCGGATTTTTCAAGAATATGTTCCAAAATGACTCTAGCTCACCCCCAGCGGCCAGTGATCAACCGAATGTATCCCAACCGGAACCCATCCTTGAGGCACGGCTACATCAACAGGATTTACCTGGCGCCGTGGAGTCCGCCCTCTCAGGAAATGATGACGTCCCCATGATCTTGATTCCCGCCGGAGAATTTAGGATGGGAAGCACTGAGAATCAAATTTCCAGTCTCCTGAAAGACTTTGAAGGAATCCAGTTCAATGCCTTTCAAGCAGAGATTCCTCAACGCCAGATTAGCCTTAAAGCCTATTATCTTGATCAGTATGAAGTCAGCTATCGCCACTATCGTGCATTTCTTGAATCGACAGGTCGGGCAGCCCCTGCGTTCTGGGAGAATGAACGATTTCACAAACCGGATCATCCCGTCCTCGGAGTGACCTGGTACGATGCAACGGCTTACTGCACCTGGGCTGGCAAACGCCTTCCTACCGAGGCGGAATGGGAATACGCCGCCAGGGGACCTCAAGGTTATGCCTATCCTTGGGGGAACTCATGGGATCCTCAACGAACCAATACGGCGAGTTATTGGGCAGGCAAAAACTTTTCATCAATGGCGAAATGGGGTGAGTGGATGCAAACCGCTTTGGATCGCGGAAAAGCCGGCCCGTTAGAAGTTGGCACCTTCTCGAATGGAGTGAGTCCATTTGATATTCACGACATGGCTGGAAATATATCCGAGTGGGTCTTTGATTGGTATACACCGTACGAGAACCAACCGACGCTCATCCATAATCCCAACGGGGCGGACTCCGGGACCATGAAAGTGCATCGTGGAGGATCCTGGAGTGTGAGTTCGATTTTTGCCCGTTCAACCTATCGGGCTCGAGAAAATCCTGAAAAGAGAAGTCCCTACATTGGAATACGATGCGCCAAATCTTCTGAATAATTTCCTCAATCCATGCCCTGATCTTACTTAACAGGCCCTACCCGAATGGCCTCTTGGCCTGATGGCGCCCTACAGCGCTCCCCCCCCCCGGCAAACAGGAACTACTGAATCTCCCAATCTGTGGAGGTTGAGCCTGGGAACCCCACGGCGGAAATCGTTAATCCATTCATCAGCCACACCGCTACCGTCCCATTCCGGCTATTACGCCAAATGACATCCGCTCTGCCATCGCCATTCACATCCCGCGCCTCTGACATTTGCCAGACGGCCGGAACCCCACCCGGAAATCCTGATGCGGCAATGGAAGTCCCGTTCATTAACCAGATTGCGGTACTGCTGTCAGTCGTATTGCGCCAAATCAGGTCCGCCTTCCCATCCCCGTTCACATCGCCCACACCCATGACCTTAAAGGCGGTGGAAGCGCTTCCAGGAAAACCCACGGCCGTCACCGACAACCCGTTCATCAGCCATACAGCCACTGCCCCACTGTTGCCGTTGCGCCAAATTACATCGGCCTTGTTATCCCCATTCACATCGCCCACCCCCGTGATGTGCCAGGCCTCCGGCACTCCTCCCGGAAACCCTGAGGCGGCAATGGTGGTGCCGTTCATCAACCAGATCGCGGTACTACCATCAGTGGTATTGCGCCAAATCAGATCCGCTTTCCCATCGCCGTTCACATCGCCCACGCCCATGATCTCAAAAGCGAGCGAGGCACTACCCGGAAACCCCGTGGAAACAATCGTTAATCCATCCATCAGCCACACAGCCACTGCCCCATTGGTGGCGTTCCGCCAAATAACATCGGCCTTATTATCTCCATTCACATCGCCCACCCCGGCGATGTGCCAGGCCATTGTCACTCCCCCGGGAAAGCCTGAGGCCGCAATCGTCGTTCCATCCATCAACCAGATTGCGGTGTTGCCATTAGAATTGTTCCGCCAAACCAGATCAGCTTTGCCATTGGCATCGAGATCTCCCAAAGCCGGTGCGGTCCTGAGCGGAACCAAGGCCAAGGCTGTCGTCACAAAAAAGTCAGGGCCTGTGAGCGCAATCGCAGTTCTGGTATTATTGTTCACATGGATTGTTTCAAACAGAATATTCTTGGAAAATCCTGAGGTCACCTTATGCTGACCGGAAAAATGATACAGGAGGTCAGGCGACGATCCTACCCCAATCGTCTCACTTTCCCGAAAATTTGGTTGTCCGGCCACGGCGCCGGCCGAGACATCCAGGAATTCCGTCGTAGCTCCCGTCGTGGTATTGACCGTATAAATCCGTGCCGGAAACACGGTCGCCCCCCCAGGCACCGGTCGATTGTCCGTAATCGCATAGAGAATCCCGGCTGCATTAAACGCCAGGTCCATGAAGTTTCCTAGAAGTTTGGCCTTTTGGGTAGCCACGCCCGTCCTGGGATTAATCGTCACTAACCGGCGGGCACTGTTCACTTCTGACGTCACGACAAGCAAGCCCCATAGCAGACCGGTCCCAGGCTCTGTGGCCAACCCCCGTCCCCCCTCTATTGATTCGCCCGTCGATAAGGACAGAGGGATCGTGGCCAGGGTGGCCCCGGTCTCGGGATTAAGCCGATACAGATTTGGCCGGGCCCCCGACTGTTGCGCAAGCGTCAGCTCTTCCACGGAATACAGCGTGGACCCGACAAACGCCAAACCATGGGTACGGTGGTTCAGATCCCCAATTTTGGTCACGACTCCATCAGTGCGAAGACGGTAGAGGCTATTCACGAGCGGTCCGATTTTGGGATCATTTTGTACACCCATCAGAAAAACCGGCGGTCCGGAGGAAATGACCAGGGCCACCGAACTTCCCGGAGTCACCTTTATTCCTGGCACTGGTATTTGATTGATGACGGTGCCGCTGGGCACCGTTTCACTATTGGCGGTCGTCATGGTCCCCACCGTTAAGCCCGCCGCGCTCAGAGCCGATTGGGCGCTACTCTGCGTCAACCCCACGACATTGGGCACGGTCGTTCCCAGCGATACCACCAAAGCAACCGCACTTCCAGGGTTCACAGTTGTGCCGGCCCCCGGGTTTTGACTGATAACTCTACCGGCCGCTACGGTGGCGCTATTGGCCATAGTCACGGTTCTCACGGTTAAGCCGGAAGAGGTCAGGGCTTTTTGGGCGTCCGCTTGTGTGCGACCAACAACATTCGGGACTAGTGTCCCTCGGGACACAACCAGGGCCACAGCACTTCCCGCCTCCACCTTTTTTCCTGCTACCGGATTTTGACTAATAACCTTTCCCGCTGCCACGGTGGCACTAATTGCTGTCGTCACTGCACCGACGGTCAAACCAGCCGTGGTAATCGCCGATTGAGCGGCCGCCTGCGTCATGCCCACCACATTCGGGACTGTGCTACCTAGGGATACCACCAGGTCCACCGGACTCCCAAATGTCACATTGGTTCCCGCCGTAGGGTTTTGACTGATAACCCTGCCTGCCGCCACCGTCGCACTATTGGCCGTCGTCACTCTCCCGACGATTAATCCTGCTTTGGTCAGATCATTTTGGGCGTCAGCTTGCTTTCGACCGACGACGTCGGGGACTGCCACTCCAGACACCACCAGATCAACCTTTGTCCCTCGGACGACATTAATTCCTGCTGCGGGATTTTGAATGATGATGGTACCCGGCAGGACGGTGACAATATTAGCCGAGGTTACTTTTCCCACCCTCAAATTAGCCTTGATAATATCCGCCTCCGCCTTAGCCTGTGAGCTGCCCACGAGATTGGGGACTTCGACGGCTCTTGCGGTCTCAGGTAAGACACAGGTCAGAAAGAGCAGGCTTCCTAGGACGACGAGCTGTAAAACCAGGAACTTGAGGGCCTGACGCGTTCCCTTGTGGGTGCGGTTCAAGATCTGCTGATGCAGAACTTTCATTCCGTCCATGTAGTGTATGCTCCGTTCACCAACAATTGACTAACCATATGACAAAACAAGGGTTTGAATCCATACTCTGACTCCAGCGCCCCCTCTTTCGAATGGCTCTCCTCCTTTTTATTGTGGCAGGAGTGGATATGCCGTAACCCATGCCTACTGAATCTCCCAGTCGGAGGGAGCAGAGCCAGGGAAACCCACACTTGAAATCGATGCCCCATTCATCAGCCAGACAGCCACAGTCCCGCTCCGCCCGTTACGCCAGATGACATCCGATTTGCCATCGCCATTGATATCGCCGACTTGAGAAATCTGCCATGCTACGGGTACCCCGCCAGGAAAACCGGGGCTAGCAATGGTGGTCCCATTCATCATCCAGATTGCGGTACTGCCGTCCGTCGTATTGCGCCAGACCAGATCGGCTTTGCCATCCCCATTTACATCGCCCACGCCTGCAATCTCAAATGCCGTCGACGCACTGCCGGGAAAGCCGACCCCCGTGATACCTAATCCGTTCATCAGCCACACGGCCACGGTGCCGCTCGCACCATTGCGCCAGATGACATCCGCCTTACTATCCCCATTCACATCGCCCACACCTGAGATTTGCCAGCCTACCGGCACCCCGCCCGGAAAACCAGGAGCAGCGATTTTCGTTCCGTTCATCAGCCAGATAGCGGTACTGCCATCAGTCCTGTTGCGCCAGACCAGGTCGGCTTTCTCATCACCGTTAACATCTCCCACGCCGGAAATCTCAAACGCCAGCGACGCGCTTCCGGGAAAACCCACAGACGTCACCGACACTCCATTCATCAACCACACGGCTACGGTTCCACTTGTACTATTGCGCCAGATGACATCCCCCTTACCGTCTCCATTCACATCGCCCACACCCGCAATCCGCCAGGCCGCGGGCACCCCGCCAGGGAATCCTGTCGCTGCGATTGTCGTACCATTCATCAACCAGATGGCGGTGCTGCCATCTTGGGTGTTTTGCCAGATCAGATCGGTCGTGCCGGACGCATCCAGATCGGCCAAAGCCGGAATACCTGCACCGGTATTCGTATTCGTGGGTGGCACCAACGTCAAGGCCGTCGTGACAAAAAAGTCCGGGCCAGAGAGCGCAATGGCTTTTCTGGCCTTCGTGGTTCGATGGATCTGCTCAAACAAAATATTCTTGGTAAATCCAGAGGTCACCTTATGTTGGCCGGAGAGATGATACAGGAGGTCCGACGACGACCCTACCCCTAAGGTTTCACTCTCGCGGAAATTCGGTTGCCCCGCTACGGCGCCGGCCGAGACGTCCAGGAATTCCGTCGTGGCCCCCGTCGTTGTATTCACCGTATAAATCCTGGCCGGAGCCACAGCCCCACCGGATACGGGTCGGTTATCTGTGATTGCATACAGCGTCCCGGCCCCATCAAAGGCCAGATCCATGAAGTTTCCGAACAGTTTCGCCTTTTGCGTGGCGACGCCGGTCGTCGGATTAATCGTGACCAGCCGGCGGAGAGTATTCACCTCGGAGGTCACCACGAGTAACCCCCAGAGTTGGTTGGTTCCGGGCTCCGTGGCCAGACCCCGCCCTCCTTCCAAGGATTCCCCTGTCGATAAGGACAGGCGGATCGTGGCCAGCGTCGCCCCGGTGCTGGGATTGAGCCGATACAAATTCGGCGGAGTCCTCGCTTGTTTGGCAAGCGTCAGCTCTTCTACGGAATACAAGTTGGACCCGACGTAAGCCAAGCCATGTGTGCGGTGCGTGAGATTTCCAATTTTGGACACCACCCCATCGGTACGAAGTCGATAGAGGCTATTCACCAGGGGCCCGGTCTTGGGATCATTTTGCACCCCCATGAGCAGAACCGGTGGACCGGAAGAGATGACCAAACCGACGCCACTACCTGGTGAAACATTCGTCCCCGCTGTGGGGTTTTGACTGATCACATTTCCCGAAGCCACCGTGTCGCTGAAAACTGACGTCACGTTCCCCACCGTCAAGCCTACACCGGCAATGGCAGCTTGCGCCGCAGCCTGCGATTTGTTGACCACATTGGGCACGGCCGTTCCCACCGATACGACTAGAGCGACCGCACTGCCTGGGGCCACATTAGACCCCGCTGTCGGATTTTGACTGATGACGTTTCCGATGGCCACCGTCTGACTGTTGGCCGATGTCACCGTCCCAACTTTCAGCCCTGCCGTGCTCAGAGCTGTTTGAGCACTACCTTTCGAACTCCCGACGACATCGGGCACCTTTGCCCCAAGGGACACAACCAGGGCCACTGCACTGCCTGCCTCCACCTTTGCCCCTGCAGCCGGATTCTGACTGATGACCTTGCCCACGGCCACACTGGAACTATTGGCCGTGGTCACCCTGCCCACAGTCAGGCTGGCTGAGGTAATCTCCGTTTGCGCCGCCGTTTGCGTCAAGCCCACTACATTCGGCACCACCACCCCCGAGGACACCACCAACGTCACAGCACTAGCTGGAGCCACATTGGTCCCGGCCTCCGGAGATTGACTGATGACCGTGCCCGCCGGCACCGTCGTACTGGTCTCCGTGGTCACTGTCCCCACGGTCAAACCCGAACTTTTAATGGCTGCTTCCGCCGCGGCCTGCGTCAATCCGACCACATTGGGCACCTTCGCTCCCAGGGACACCACAAGAGCCACCGCACTGCCCGGAGGTACATTACTCCCCGCGGCCGGCGTTTGACTGATGACCCGTCCCGCCGGCACCGTGCCACTATTGGTTGTCGTCCCTGTCCCCACCGTGAGATTTGCGGCCGTAATGGCGGTTTCCGCTGCGGCTTGGGTCAACCCTATCAGGTCCGGCACCGCGGTACCCAGGGAAATCACTAGAGTTACGGCATTACCCGGCAACACATTGGTACCCGCTGCGGGGGTTTGACTGATAACATTGCCGATGGGCACCGTGTCACTATTGGCTGTCGTCCCTGTCCCCACCGTGAGATTTGCGGCCGTAATGGCGGTTTCCGCAGCCGCCTGCGCCGACCCCACCACACTTGGCACCGTCACGCCGGATATCACGAGATCCACCTGACTGCCCGATACCACATTGATTCCGGCCGCCGGATTTTGACTAATCACCGCGCCGATGGGCACGGTGGCACTATTGACCGGCGTCACGACCCCCACAGAAAGATCCGAGCTAATAATCGCGGCCTCTGCTGTTGCTTGTGGGCTTCCGACAACATTGGGGACCTCTACGGCACCGGCCGTTGCAGGTACGCCACAGATGAGACATAGCATGCACACAAGAAAGCCGAACGGCAAAAGGATCGAGGCATGATCTCTTTGCAATTTCTGACGGGTGAAATTCAACATCGTTTTGTTCTGGTGCAGAACTTTCATAAGATTCATATCGTTGACTCCATTCAGCAAGAATCAGCTGCCCAGTCCACGGCGCCCCAGGCTGGCCTGGTTACACCCGCTACCTACGCGCCTGACCCATGGATTGCCGTTGCGTTTTGCGGTGAAATGAAAGAAAAGGGCTTCGTTGTCTTTGCTATGGGGGAGGGTTGGTCGTGTTGTCAATCAGATGGGTGAAAGATTTCTGATCAGGAACACGGAAAAAATAAACGTAATCATAACATGAGAGGGTTGACGCGTTCCATCCTTAGCAGGTTGGCCTGCTGGTCCCCATCCGACCGGAATTATTATCTATTGAATCTCCCAGACCGAGGAAGCCGAACCGGGGAAACCCACGGCCGAAATTGACAACCCGTTCATCAGCCAGACGGCCACCGTGCCACTAGGGCCATTGCGCCAAATGACATCCGCCTTGCCATCTCCATTCACATCACCAACTTGAGAAATTTTCCACGCTAAGGGTACCCCGCCAGGAAAACCTGGGGAAGCAATCGTGGTCCCATTCATCAGCCAGATCGCAGTGCTGCCATCATTCTGGTTGCGCCAGACCAGGTCGGCTTTGCCATCCCCATTCACGTCGCCCACGCCCGCAATCTCAAATGCGGTCGATGCACTACCGGGAAAGCCGACCCCCGTGAAAGTTAACCCGTTCATCAGCCACACGGCTACGGTACCGGTGGTATTGCGCCAGATGATATCGGCTTTGCCATCGCCGTTCACATCGCCCACGCCCGCAATTTTCCAGGCTAAAGGCAATCCGCCAGGAAAACCGGAAGAAGCAATGCTGGTCCCATTCATCAGCCAGATCGCGGTGCTGCCATCAGTCTGGTTGCGCCAGACCAGGTCGGCTTTGCCATCGCCATTCACATCGCCAACCCCAGCAATCTCAAACGCCGTTGATGTACTTCCGGGAAAGCCCACGGATGTCACCGACACCCCGTTCATTAACCACACGGCTACCGTGCCGGTGGCATTCCGCCAAATGACATCCGCCTTGCCATCGCTGTTCAGATCGCCCACGCCCGCGATCTGCCAAGTCAGCGGCACCCCGCCTGGAAAACCGGAGGCCGCGATTCTCGATCCGTTCATCAACCAGATCGCGGTGCTGCCATCAGTCGTATTCCGCCAAACCAGGTCGGTCGTACCGGACGCATCCAGATCCGCCAAGGCCGGAAGATTTGGACTCATGGGTGGCACCAACGTCAAGGCCGTCGTCACAAAAAAATCCGGGCCCGTGATCGAAATGGCGGTTCTGGCTTTATTGTTCAGATTGATCGTTTCAAACAGAATATTTTTAGTAAATCCTGACGTCACTTTATGCTGCCCGGAAAGATGATACAGCAAATCGGATGAAGTCCCCACCCCAATCGTTTCGCTTTCTCGAAAATTCGGTTGTCCCGCCACGGCCCCGGCCGAGACATCCAGGAATTCCGTCGTGGCCCCCGTCGTTGTATTCACCGTATAAATTCGGGCCGGAGCCACAGTTCCACCGGATACGGGTCGATTATCCGTGATCGCATACAGCGTCCCGGCTGCATCAAAGGCCAGATCCATAAAGTTTCCAAACAGTTTGGCCTTTTGCGTGGCCAGGCCCGTGGTCGGATTAATCGTCACTAGCCGGCGGGCATTATTCACTTCGGATGTCACCACGAGCAGCCCCCACAACTGATTGGTTCCAGGCTCCGTAGCCAGGCCTCTACCCCCCTCTAACGATTCACTCGTGGATAATGAAAGGGAGATTGTTTCCAGCGTGGCCCCGGTATCGGGATTGAGCCGATACATCTTCGGTGGGGTCCCAGCCTGTGGCGCAAGCGTCAGCTCTTCCACGGAATACAGATTGGACCCGACAAAGGCCAAGCCATGCGTGCGATGCGTCAGATCTGCGACTTTGATCACCACTCCATCGGTGCGAAGTCGGTAGAGACTATTCACCAGCGGCCCGGTCCTGGGATCATTTTGCACTCCCATCAGAAAAGCCGGCGGTCCGGAGGAAATCTCCAGAGCCACCCCACTGCCCGGATCCACATTCGTCCCCGCCGTCGGATTTTGACTAATTACTGTTCCGAGGGGAACGGTGTCGCTAAAAACCGCCGTTACCGTCCCTACAGTAAGGCCCGCCGTGATCAAAGCCGTTTGAGCAACACTCTGCGTCAAGCCCACGACATCGGGTACCTGAGCCCCTAGCGATACCACTAGGGCCACCGCACTCCCAGGCGCCACATTGTTTCCGGCTGTCGGATTTTGACTGATGACCGCGCCAATCGCCACGGTTGGACTCGTGGCGGTCGTCACCGTCCCCACCGTCAAGCCCGCCGTGGTAATCGCGGATTGCGCCGCCGCCTGCGTCAAGCCCACGACATTCGGAACTGCGGCGCCCAGGGACACAACAATGTTCACTGCACTGCCCGCCGATACGCTCGTGCCTGACGCGGGAGTTTGACTGATAACTCTCCCAATGGGCACGGACGCACTCGTGGCAGTCGTCACCGTCCCCACTGTCAACCCGGCCGTGGTAATCGCGGATTGCGCGGCAGCCTGCGTTAAACCGACCACATTCGGCACCACCGGCCCCAGCGACACCACCAACGCCACCGCACTACCTGGCCCCACATTGCTCCCGGCACCTGGGTTCTGACTGATGACATTTCCTGCGGAGACTGTCGCACTGGCCTCAGTCGTCACAGCCCCCACTGTTAACCCGACACTGGTAATTGCCGTCTGGGCGGCAGCTTGCGCCAAGCCCACGACATTCGGCACCTCAGTGCCCAGGGAAACGACAATGTTCACCGCACTGCCCGCTGTGACACTCGTGCCTGGTGCAGGAGTTTGACTAATGACCCTCCCAATGGGCACCGACTGACTATTTGCGGAGGTAACCGTGCCCACTGTCAGGCCGGCCGTAGTAATCGCGGATTGCGCGGCCGACTGGGTCAAACCCACCACATTCGGCACCGCAGGCCCCAGCGACACCACAAACGCCACGGCACTGCCTGGCGCCACATTGCTCCCGGCCCCAGGGTTCTGACTGATAACATTCCCGGTCGGCACCGATGGATGACTGGCTGTTGTAATGGCCCCAACCGTTAAACCGGCATTGGTAATCGCCGTTTGCGCAGCCGACTGGGTCAAGCCCACCACATTCGGCACCGCGGTTCCCAGGGACACCACAAACGCCACGGCACTACCTGGCTCTACATTGCCTCCTGCCACGGGGTCCTGACTGATGACGATCCCAATAGGCACCGTCGCACTATTTGCTGACGTGACCGTCCCCACTGTGAGACCCGCATTGGTGATGGCTGTTTGGGCATTGCCCTGTGTGACCCCCACGACATTGGGCACCGACGCGCCCAGGGACACCACCAAGGCTACGGCACTGCCAGCCGCCACATTGGTTCCCGCCGCCGGATTCTGACTGATGACATTTCCAATTGCCACAGTCGTACTATTCGCCATCGTCACCGTGCCTACCGCAAGGTTGGCACTGGTAATCGCCGATTGCGCCGTGCCTTGGGGCAACCCCACGACATTTGGCACCGCGATACCCAAAGACACCACAAAGGCCACCGCATTACCCTGAAAAACAGGGGTCCCCGCCGCCGGATTCTGACTGATAACGTTTCCAATAGGCACGGTCGCACTATTCGCGGACGTCACCGCCCCCACTGTGAGACCTGCATTGGTAATAGCGGTTTGAGCATTGCCCTGTGTGACCCCCACGACATCCGGTACCGCCACACCAGAAATCACGAGGTCCACCGGACTGCCCGGCACCACATTGATCCCAGCTGCCGGATCTTGATTGATGACGTTGCCAATGGGCACCCCACCATCAATGGCTGCCGTCACAACTCCCACAGTGAGACCAATGTTTATAATCTCTGACTCTGCTGTGGCCTGTGGGCTCCCGATAAAATTAGGAACTTCCACGGCTCTTGCTGTTGCTGGAAAGATAAAGTTGAGGAAAACGAGGCTTACCAGAACCAGCAGCCAAAGAAAGATCAACTTTTGACCTCTTGGCAACTTCTGGTGGGTTAGATTCAACCCGTTCAGGTGCTGAACCTTCATCACATCCCCGGAGGACTCGGTCGTGGAATAAACTACGTGGCCGAAAGATACCTGATTATGAGCATAAGAGAAATGCAATGTAAGCTAAAATGTCAAGGTATGAGAAACTATGCCTATAAGCCAATCAGCTCGAAATATCCCTCCTACTGAATTTCCCAATCGGAGGGCGCGGAACCCGGGAAACCTACGGTCGAGATTGATAATCCGTTCATCAACCAGACCGCCACTATGGCACTTTTATCATTGCGCCAGATGACATCGGCATTACCATCTCCGTTCACGTCGCCGACTTGAGAAATTTTCCACGCGACGGGCACACCCCCCGGAAAGCCGGCCGTAGTAATGGCGGTCCCATTCATTAACCAAATTGCCGTACTGCCATTACTCTGATTGCGCCAGATCAAGTCCGCCTTTCCATCGCCGTTCACATCGCCAGCGCCCGCCATATCAAAAGCGGTTGGGGCAACGCCGACAAAGCCTATGTTGGTCACCGATAACCCGTTCATCAGCCATATAGCCACTCCTCCACTAGTGCCATTGCGCCAAATGACATCTGCTCTACCATCCCCATTGACATCGCCCACACCCTCGATTTGCCAGGCAAGAGGCACTCCGCCCGGAAAGCCGGAGGCGGCAATGGTGGTGCCGTTCATCAGCCAGATCGCGGTGCTGCCATCAGTGATGTTACGCCAGACCAGGTCGGCTTTGCCATCGCCGTTCACATCGCCCACGCCTGCAATTTCAAACGCCGTCGACGTGCTTCCCGGAAACCCTACGGCCTTCACCGCCGCCCCATTCATCAGCCACACGGCTACCGTGCCGGTGGTATTGCGCCAGATGACATCTGCCTTGCCATCGCCGTCCACATCACCTACGCCCGCGATCTGCCAAACCCTCGGCACCCCGCCCGGAAAGCCGGAGGCGGCGATTGTCGTTCCATTCATCAACCAGATCGCGGTACTACCATCACTCTGGTTGCGCCAGATGAGATCAGCCGTACCCGACGCATCCAGATCTCCTAATGCCGGAGGACTCGTAGGTGGCACCATGGTCAGGGCCGTCGTCACAAAAAAATCCGGGCCTGTGAGGGCCATCGCCGTTCTGGCTTTTGTAGTCCGATGAATCGTTTCAAACAGGATATTTTTGGTAAATCCTGGGGTTACCTTATGCTGACCGGAGAGATGATACAATAAGTCGGAAGAAGATCCCATCCCAATTGTTTCACTTTCACGAAAATTCGGTTGTCCCGCCACGGCACCCGCAGAGACATCCAGAAATTCCGTCGTGGCTCCTGTCGACTTATTCACCATATAAATCCTGGCCGGAAACACCTTCGCCCCCCCAGGTACGGTTCGGTTGTCCGTGATCGCATACAGCGTCCCGGATGCATCAAAGGCCAGGTCCATAAAATTTCCAAACAGTTTGGCCTTTTGAGTAGCCACTCCCGTCGTCGGATTAATCGTGACTAACCGCCGGGCACTGTTTACTTCGGACGTCACGACAAGCAACCCCCAGAGCAGATTTGTCCCGGGTTCCGTGGCCAACCCTCGCCCGCCTTCTAACGATTCGCCCGTCGATAACGACAAGGGGATCCTGGCCAGCGAGGCCCCGCTTTCCGGATTCAGCCGATGCAAATTCGGCGAAGCTCCAGATTGCGGAGAAAGAGACAGTTCCTCGACGGAATACAACGTGGTCCCGACATAGGCCAAGCCATGCGTGCGATGCGTCAGATCTCCAATTTTAGTTACAACCCCATCGGTGCGAAGGCGATAGAGACTATTCACCAGGGGCCCGGTCCTGGGATCATTTTGCACCCCCATCAAAAAAACCGGTGGTCCTGACGAAATAACTAAGGCTACCGCACTGCCCGGAGCCACAGTGGTCCCTGCGCCAGGCTTCTGACTAATGACGTTGCCAACTGGCACCGTGGCACTAATGGTCGTTGTCACCATCCCCACTGTCAGGCCGGCCGCGGCCAAGGCATTTTGAGCATTGATCTGCGACAAACCGACCACATTCGGCACTGCGGTTCCAAGAGATACGATCAGGTCCACTGCACTGCCCGGAGCCACATTGTCCCCAGCTGACGGGGTTTGACTGATAACCGCACCAATGTCCACGGTCGTACTGTTCACGGTCGACACCGTCCCCACCGTCAAACCCGCACTGGTAATGGCGGTTTGCGCCGCCGCCTGCGGGCTCCCCACCACATTCGGCACTGCGGTTCCGAGGGATACGACAAGGTTCACTGCACTGCCTGCCGCCACCTTGCTTCCTGGCTGGGGAGTTTGACTAATAACTCTGCCAATGGAGACTGTCTGGCTGTTGGTTGAGGTCACCCTGCCCAACCTCAATCCTGCCCTGGTAATCGCAGTTTGCGCCGCGGCCTGGGTTAGGCCTATGACATTCGGCACCGCCGGCCCCGTCGACACCACCAGATTCACCGCACTGCCTGCCGCCACACTCGCCCCCGCCCCCGGCGTTTGACTGATGACTCGCCCCGAGGCCACCGTCGCATGACTGCTCTCCGTGACAGTCCCTACCTTCAAACCCACATTGGTGAGCGTGGTCTGCGCCGCCGCCTGCGCGCTCCCCACCACATTCGGCACCGTCACCGGCGCCGGCCCCGTCGACACCACCAGGTTCACGGCACTGCCCGCCGCCACACTCGCCCCCGCCCCCGGCGTTTGACTGATGACATTCCCCGACGGCACCGAGGCATGACTGCTGTTCGTGATGGTCCCCACCGTCAGGCCCGCCCCCGTAATGGCCCCCTCAGCAGACGCCTGCGGACTCCCCACCACATTCGGTACCGTCACCGGCGCCGGCCCCGTCGACACCACCAGATTCACCGCACTGCCTGCCGCCACACTCGCCCCCGCCCCCGGCGTTTGACTGATGACTCGCCCCGAGGCCACCGACGCATGACTGCTCTCCGTGACAGTCCCTACCTTCAAACCCGCATTGGTGAGCGTGGTCTGCGCCGCCCCTTGCGGGCTCCCCACCACATTCGGCACCGTCACCGGCGCCGGCCCCGTCGACACCACCAGATTCACCGCACTGCCCGCCGCCACACTCGCCCCCGCCCCCGGCGTTTGACTGATGACATTCCCCGACGGCACCGAGGCATGACTGCTGTTCGTGATGGTCCCCACCGTCAGGCCCGCCCCGGTAATGGCCCCCTCAGCAGACGCCTGCGCGCTCCCCACCACATTCGGTACCGTCACCGGCGCCGGCCCCGTCG